>QIIF01000183.1 GCA_003231075.1 Candidatus Falkowiibacteriota bacterium
GGATGTTTCATTCTTTTACTCATCTTATCTTTAAATTCCTGAGTTTGATGTAATTTTATTGTTTTTTTGATTACTTCGGGACGATGCAATGTTTTTTTAATATGCCGCCTATGAATTTCAAGATGATCCGCTACGGGTAATCTTATTAAATTATCCGGATTATTATTAAGTTTGTTAAAATCTATATGATGGCGAGCCGGACCGTCATCTATTTCGTATCTTTTTTTTCTAAGATTAAATTCATCTGTTAACATATGGGTAAAAATCCATCCGCATTTTCTGTGGTTATATACCATTTCATACCCCTTTATGGTAATTCGTTTTTCCATTTTTGATAATTTTTTTCTGAGCGGCATTAGGGAATTATTTTTAGTTAAAAATTTAGCTTCCATGAATTTACCGTCCCGAAGCATAAACTTATGGTCGGGTGTGCAAATTATTTCTTCATCGTTGTCTAGTATAATTTTAATAACATTTGTTGATTTTTTAGTGCGCCGAGGATGTTTTATCTCTGATATTCCTACATTTCCGTCATTCGTAATTGTATAACAATAATTTTTTTTGCCTTGTTTATGCTCTTTTATTAGATCTTTAAAGGTTAAATTTCTGCCGTCAGCCAGAGCGATTTTTGTATTGCCGGAAAAACATCCGCCGGCGGAATCTCCCTCAACTATATATAATTCGCTTTCTTCCGGTTTTCGGCTTGAACAGTCGGATAGTTTTCCCGGCAGCGTCATTCCTTCCAAAGCGCCTTTTCTTAAAATGGCGGTGCGGGCGGTGCGGGCGGCGATGCGGGCTTGGGCTGACAGGACGCATTTGCCGATTATGGCCTCGGCTTCTTTCGGATGTTCTTGCAAAAAGGTTGAGAAAGCGTCTCCGAATACCTGCTCAACATAAGTTTTCATTTCCGCGTTGCCCAATTTGCCTTTGGTTTGCCCTTCAAATTGCGGTTCCGCCAATTTGACGCTCACGATGGCGGTTAAGCCTTCGCGCACATCTTCTCCGGTTAAATTCTCTTCTTTTTCTTTGATTAATTTTTGCGCGCGCGCGTAAGTATTAAGCGTGCGAGTCAGCGCCGTTCTGAATCCGACTATGTGGGTGCCGCCATCGGGATTATGGATATTGTTGGCAAACGGCATAACCAGCTCATTGAATTCATCGTTATATTGCAGAGCCACTTCCACCTTGCCGTCTTTTACCTCTTTTTCAATATAAAAAATAGTTTCGTTTTTTACCGTTTTATTATGGTTTAACGCTTTAATATAGGATTTAATTCCTCCTTCAAAATGGAATTTATAATCCTTTTCCCTGTGTCCCGGACGGCGGTCAGACATTGTGATGGTAATGCCGCGCGTTAAGTATGCTTGTTGGCGCAAGCGGTCAAGAATTTTTCCCCAATCAAATTCCAATTCCGTAAAAATTGCCGCGTCCGGTTTAAAGGTGATAACGGTTCCGGTTTTTCTGGTCGTGCCGGTCGGCTTAACTTTTTTTAACGGTTTTCCTTGTTTATATTCTTGCGTCCATATTTTTCCGTCCCGGTGTATATCGGCTTTTACATATTCGCTTAAGGCGTTAACTACGGATACGCCCACGCCGTGCAGTCCGCCGGATACTTTGTAGCCGCCGCCCTCTTCGCCGAATTTACCGCCGGCGTGCAGTTTTGTCATAACAGTTTCTAAGGCGGAAACTCCCGTCACTTTATGGATGCCAATCGGTATGCCGCGGCCGTTATCGGTTACTTCCACCATTCCGTCGGGAAGAAGCTTAATATTTATTTCCGTGGCATATCCCGCCATTGCCTCGTCAATGCCGTTGTCAACGACTTCCCATATTAAATGATGAAGTCCGGCGGCGGAAGTTGAACCAATATACATTCCCGGCCTTTTTCTCACCGGATCCAAGCCCTCCAATACGGTAATCGCATCCGCGCCGTACTCGGACTCTGATTTTTTTGTTGTTTGTTTTGTCATAATATAAATATAATACTAATTTTACAAAAAAATCACCCTTAAATTTCAGGGTTATTTATATCTGTATTTTAGCAGAAAAAAATAAAATTAGCAAATAAAATTGGCTTTACATTTAAAAAGGGCTGTCGCCGAATATCAGCTTGTCCTGAATTCCCAAATTTTAGTAAATTTTCCTTAAAAAATTTCCATAAAATTTGAAAATTTATGCCAAAATTGATATTCGGCGACAGCCCCTAAAAATATAGCGGAAAAAATGCTAAAGTTACTTTAGGTATATGCGGCTCTCGGAAAATCAGTTAGTTGTTTTATTTTGGATATTTGACTGGGTTAAACTAATTTCCCGTGAATTACGAAACTATTTATTTTTTGTCATCCTGACCCGCCAGCCGGCGGGGAAGGATCTATAATACATGACAGTTGCGAATATTCGCGTATTATAGATCTTTCACTCCGCTTCGCTCCGTTCAAGATGACAAAAAAATGGCGTTTCGTAATTCAAAATAATTTCCGATTATTACTATTGGGATTTCATTGATTCTCAATTGGGCTGGACAATCAAACAGCACGGGGAATTCGCTGTTTTTTTTGACAGGTTTTTGTTTACTTGATAACATAAAATTAGGAATAAAAATTTGTTAGAATATATGTTGAATAAAAAATTAATAATTTCAGTAATAATTTTAATTATCGCCGCGTCAGCGGTTGTTTTGGTCTA
>QIIF01000121.1 GCA_003231075.1 Candidatus Falkowiibacteriota bacterium
TTCTTTTGTCATTCCGATTCTTTTGTCATTCAGATTCTTTTGTCATTCCGATTCTTTTGTCATTCCGATTCTTTTGTCATTCCGAACGGAGCGGAGCGAAGAGAGGAATCCCTTAAAGGTTGTTAACGGCAAGGATGTTGCTGTTTTCACGGATAAGGGATTCCTCCTCGCGCGGCTCGTTCGGAATGACAAGGGAGACGGAATGACAAAAAAAGATAGTAGATCGTCTATTATGTTGGTTTATTCGGTTTTTAAAATATCTACGGATTATAAACCTGTTACAAATTTACGAATAATATTAAAAATTATTTTGTATTAGAATTCGTAAATTCGTAATGAATTCCCGCCCAAGGCGGACAAGCGTAATTCGTAGAGTAAATTATTTAAAATTGATAATCCCCCAACCCCCTTTATCAAGAGGGCTATCAAACCCCCAACCCCCTTTATCAAGAGGGCTATCAAACCCCCAACCCCCTCTTGTCCCGATGCGGCGGTGATTATCAAGAGGGCATTTTTATAATCCTCCAACCCTCTTTATCCCCAGCGCGAGCTTCGCTCTGCGGGGCAGGCAAGAGGGCATTTAATAAGCCCCCGGCACTTTGATATCCGCGTTGGTTTCTAAATTTTTAAATCCGAATACTCCCGCAGTGTTTTTAAAGTCGCTTGCACCGTCGCATTTTCCGTATTTAATAATTTCACATTTTTAAATTTTTCAGCGACCTTCGTAATCACTTCATCCGCCCACGACGGAGTTAAAACTTTAACTCCGGAAAAATCAATTTCTATAATTTCATCCGCGGCGATATCCTTGATAAGATAAGCGGACATCGCTAAAAACGCCTCCCTGCCGGCGGGGCGGGAGATTAATATCTCCCCGAATTTTTTTAATTCAATTCTCATATTTTAAAATTGCTAAACAGCCGTTTATTTTATCTTTATTGTTTTCTATTTCCATTTTTTCATTTAATTCAACTTTCCCGTTTCCGGAAATAAAAATCAGATGCATTTTTTTATCTTGGACATTTTCTTTTACGAATTTCAATCCATTGCCTCTATTTTCCGGAGCCCGCCCTGAAATCCTTTCCGTAAAAGCTGTCTCAAGGGCATCCATATCGTTCTTAAGCTCAGGTTTTACCGTTTTTAATGTGGCTAAAACTCCTCTCCCCCTATCGGCTAAAATTATTTTCAATTTTTCGCCTAAAAGTTCGTAAGTAAAAAATATTCCGGGAATATCCGGCCAATTTCCCAAATTATGATCAAAAGAATTATTGCCGATTTCGCCGGCCATAGCTGAAATAACATACGCGTATTCTTCTTTAATTTCGCCGTTTCTCAATAAAAAACCAACCATCCTATCCAATCTTGCCTGAAAAATATCCCGTGTCCGGCAATAATATTCGCTCTCAGCGCCGGCCTCGTCATGGCTCGCCTTAATCCAATCATACGCTGATTGTTCTATGTTGCTAAGCATAATCTGTAAAATAAATAAATAATTATCCCCAACTTATAATTAATTATACCATAAATTTTGGATAAATTGAAGTATTTTTGGGATTATTTTAAAATATCGCTATAGCGGACTGTTTGCTTTATTTCTTTTAAAAATTACCGAGATGTTTTTATTTTATACTATTTTTCCTACTTCTTTTTTAATTAAATTTTTCACCTCCGCCCAATTCGCTTTTTTGATCATCACCGGCATCGGCTCGTCTTCCGCGTCCTCAAAATAAATCAAGCTTTTTAAAATATGGAGCTTGTTGTATTTTATATTCCTATATTTTTTTTCAAAAAATCCTAAAAGTTTTTTAAGGGGGTATTTTTCCAAGAGAAAAAACAAATCAATAAAATCTTTCTTGCTTCCTCTGCCGGAGATGGCGTCAATTTTCATAGCGGCTATATCCCGTTCATCTGCTAATTTTACGCCAAAAAAACTAATCAATGGAAACGCCAAGCCGTAATCATAGCTAAAAAAACTTACTTTAACCTTATCTAATTTTCCGTTAATCGTGCCGCGCTCCTCACCATCCAATTCAAACTTGCCTAAGCGAGCCAGCTTCTTTTTTAAAACGGAAGTTGAATAGCCGCTCTTTATAAACCAATCCAAATCAATTGACTCCCTATGCCCAAGCTGAATAGCCAAGGCCGTTCCGCCGGCTAAGTAAAATTTTTTAAGCAGTAAATCATTGCTTGCCGCTATCTTCTCAAGAACATACTTTGTTTTTTTGTTGATTGTTTTTGGATGCATTGTTTTTTATTTACATTAAAGATAAAACACCAAAAATTCCTTGATTTTTTATCTAATTTACGGCTATTAAGAATTGCCTGTTTTATATCTTTTTTGCCATAATTAAAAACAGCCCACTCATAATCGTCTAAATCGCCAAATTCCAAAATTCTTTCTATTATAAATTTTTTATGCTTTTCAATGCTTATAATTTTTAAATCAACATCCCAAAAAAGAGATTTTTTTAAAAGTATTCTCATAAATTGGTTTTAACGGCGCGTTACGCCCATCCGCCGAATGTAGCGGCATCCGCTAATTGCGAATATTTCATTTATTATTTAAAATTGTCCGCCCCCTCTTGACAAAGAGGATGTGAGGGAATTATTTAATTGTAAATAACTTTATTACTTAAATTATACCATAAATTT
>QIIF01000009.1 GCA_003231075.1 Candidatus Falkowiibacteriota bacterium
GGGGGGTATTAATTTTAAATAACATATTTTAAATTTTTATAATCAAATTTACTGGTGCTTTCGTTTTTGAGCGATTGCCCTTTTTCATATTCTTTGTTGCCAGAGCCGGAATTACATAATCGTTCGGATATTATATAAACATAGCGTCTCCGTAGCTGTAAAATCTGTATTTTTTCTTAACCGCTTCCTTGTATGCCTTGTCAATATTTTTTTTGCCCGCTAACGCGCTTACCAGCATTAACAGAGTTGATTTTGGCAAATGGAAATTCGTGATCATAGCGTCAACGATTTTAAATTTATATGAGGGATAAATAAATATATCTGTCTGAAAAATGTAATTTTTTATTTTTTGTTTTGGATTTGTGATTTTGGATTTTGAATTTATTTGGAATTTGCTTGTCCTCCTAATCGGGGGGGAATTTGGGATTTGTAATTTGAAAAAACTCTCCAATGCCCTTACGCCGGTTGTTCCAACCGCGATTATTTTCCTTCCCTCTTTTTTAGCGTTTAGTATTCTTTGCGCGGCGTCTTTTTTTATTTCAACCGATTCCGCGTGCATTTTGTGTTTGGCGATGTCGTCAACTTTGACCGGCGCGAAGGTGCCGAGCCCGACATGAAGCGTCACATATTCAAATTGCACCCCCTTATTTTTTAGTTTCCTGATTAAAGCCGGCGTAAAATGAAACCCCGCCGTAGGCGCCGCCACCGATCCGGCCTTGCTGTCGTCCGCGTATATAGTTTGATATCTTTTTTTGTTAATTGTTAATTGTTTATTGTTAATTGTTTTCACATACGGCGGCAGCGGCACTCTGCCGATTTTTTCCACAATCTCCATTATTTTTTTATGCGGCATATTAAAATTCACTTCCCATGTTCCGTCATTATTGTCTTTAGCAACCTTGCATTTTAATCCTTTCGCGAATTCAATTTCCAGCCCTTCTCTGCTTCCGCGTCCGCCCAAAAGGCATTGCCATTGGGGGATGCCGCGTTCCGTAGAGACGCGCCGCGGCGCGTCTTTGTTGTGTTCCGCGTTCGTGACGGAGACGCGCCGCGGCGCGTCTCTACGGCTGTTTAATAAAAATACCTCAACCTTCCCGCCAGTGCCGGTCTTTTTGCCGATCAGCCGCGCCGGAAATACTTTTGAATTATTTAAAACCAAAACATCTCCCTTTTTAAAATAATCCAAAATATCATAAAAATGCTTATGCTCTATTTTGCCGCTTCTTCTATCCAAAACCAAAAGCCGCGAACAATCTCGCGGGGTTATTGGTTCTTGGGCTATTAGTTGTTTAGGGAGATGGTAGTTGAAGTCGTTGAGTTTCATAATAAATTTAAAGCACCAAATCCAAAATTACAAATTCTAAATAAATTCAAAATTTTAATTTTCAAAATTCAAAACAGTTTTGTATTTTTAATTTTGGTCATTGTAATTTATTTAGAATTTGTAATTTTGGATTTAGAATTTAAAGAATTTTACTTTGTCCCTTCTTCTTCCTCCCTAAATGCTTATGTCCGATATCTGTCACAATTCTCCCTCTCGGCCCTCTGTCTAAAAATGCCAAGCGCATTAAGTAGGGCTCGTAAACATCTTCAACGGTTGCCATATCTTCGCCGGTGGCGGCGGCGATTGTGTTCAGCCCCACGGGGCCGCCGCCGAATTTATCAATAATGGTTTCCAGTATTTTGCGGTCAATCCAATCCAGCCCGAGTTCGTCAATTTCCAGCATATCAAAAGCGGCTTGGCAGAGATTATTATTTATCCTGCCGTCGCCCTTAACCTCAGAGTAGTCGCGCACTCGCTTAAGCAGGCGGTTCGCTACCCGCGGAGTAAAGCGCGAACGGGCCGCGATTTCTTTGACCGGTTCGTCTTCAATGCCGACGCTTAAAATTTTAGCGCTGCGGTTAATTATTTTTTCAATGTCATTATGCTCGTAAAAATTAAGATGATAGGTCGCGCCGAAACGGTCGCGAAGAGGCGCGGACAGGGAGCTTATTTTTGTCGTGGCTCCGATAATAGTAAAGCGGGGCAAGTCAAGGCGCAAGGTGCGCGCGGACGGCCCTTTGCCGATTATAATATCCAAGGCGTAATCCTCCATTGCCGGATATAATATTTCTTCAATATTTTTATTAAGCCGGTGAATTTCGTCAATGAATAAAATATCGCCCTCGCTTAAATTGGTTAAAATAGCCGCCAAATCCCCGCTCTTTTCAATGGCGGGCCCCGAGGTTACGCGGATATTTGATCCCAGTTCATTGGAAATAACATGAGCCAAAGTCGTCTTACCCAGTCCGGGAGAACCGTACAGTAAAACATGCTCTATGGGTTCGCCTCTTTTTTGCGCCGCCTGGATAAAAATACTTAAATTTTCTTTAATTTTATTCTGCCCGATATATTCATCCAGTTTTTTCGGGCGCAAACTTAAATCCAGCACCTTGTCGCCGTTTGTTTCTTGAGCATTAATTATCCGCTCCTCGTCAGTTGAATTATTGTTATTTTCCATATCCTTATTGTAGCTTTATAAGGTATTTTTGGCAAATGTGGCTTGTAGCTCATGGCTCGTAACTCGTAACTCATAACTCGTAACTTTTGCCATTGATGAAATAAACTATTTAATATATAATTATAGTATAATATATA
>QIIF01000158.1 GCA_003231075.1 Candidatus Falkowiibacteriota bacterium
TTTGTTGGAATTATCACGGAATGTCCAAAACTTCTGCAAATAAAAACTAACAAAAAAGGCCGCTAAAAACGCCAAGCCGGCTGAATATAAATACCAAATATGAAAAACATCCGTTAGAACATATAATAAAAACAAATCAACAAAAGCGGCCGCTCCGCCGCCGACAACATATTTGATATAAACCTTTTTGCTGTCCAATTTCGCGTAATAATCCGGACACGACGAACGGAGATAATTTTTAAACGAATTATAAAAACTCATAGGCTTAATAAACTTAAAATCCCCCCAACCCCCTTTATCAAGGGGGCTATCAACTGCCTGCTTGATGAACTTTCTACTTGATAAACTTAATAAACTTTACGGCTTTACGGACTTCATTGACCAATCAATAGTTCTTTTTATTCCTTCTTTTAAGCCCGTTTCAGGACTCCATCCCAATACTTCCGCGGCCAAGGCGTTGCTCAAACAGCTTCTTAATTGCTCTCCTTTTCTGGCTTCGCCATATTCTTTTTTAATTTCGCGGCCGAGCGCCGATTCTATCGCCTTAACCATTTCCAAAATATCGGTTTCCTTGCCGGTTCCAATATTAACCTCGCCTGCAAAATCGGCATTCATGGCATTTAAAAAAGATTTAACCACATCGCCGACATAAACATAATCCCTTGTCTGCTTGCCGTCTCCGTTAATAACGCTTTTTTTATCCTTAACCGCGTTATCCGCAAAAATAGATACTACCCCCGCCTCCCCGCCTTTAAACTGGCGCGGACCGTAAATGTTCGCGAACCGCAGCGCGATATACTTTTGGCCGTACACTTTATAATAATAATTTAGATATTTTTCAAAAGTTAATTTATGTATTCCGTACGGCGATATCGGATTGGCCGGATAATTTTCAGCAGTGGGAATTTCTTCCGCATCTCCATATATCGCTCCTCCGGTTGACGCGAATATTATTTTTTTTATACTAAATTTACCGCAATTTTCTAAAATATTTAATCCGCCCAAAACATTAATCTTATTGTCCAGCGCCGGATCTTCAACGGAAATTCTTACATCAATCTGCGCCGCTAAATGAAAAACATAATCAAATTTTTCTTTTTCAAAAACCTCTTTTACATCTTCCGAGCAAATATCCAACTCATAAAATTTTGCTTTTGAATTTAAATACTCTCTTTTTCCGGTTGATAAGTCGTCAATAATAACAACATTATGGCCATCGCCGATTAACGCGTCAACTAAATTAGAGCCGACAAACCCGGCTCCGCCCGTAACTAAACATTTTGCCATAAATTTTAAATAAATTACTTCAAATCACAAAACATTTTTATTCGCGATTCAAAAAAATTAAAATAATTATCGCCTTGTATTATTCACTCCTATAAGTTATTATTAAATAAAATAGAGCAAAAGTCAATAAATATAATCTGAATCTACGAATGATACCCGAATGCTCCGAATACGAATTATCTAAATTAATCCTAACGGCGCATTATATTTATAATCCCCCAACCCCCTTTATCCGCGGGGGCTTTCAACGGTATGCTCCCGCGGATATTGGGGGTTGGGGGGATTTAATTCGCGTTATTTATATTCAAATTCCTTAACGATAAATTAATCCATAATATTATCTATTTTGGGCATTCGGATTGCATTTTTATGAAAAAAATACTATATTTAATCACTCAATCGGAATTAGGCGGCGCGCAAAACTATGTTTTTGATTTGGCGTCTAATCTGCGGAATGATTTTGATATCGCGGTTGCTTTCGGCGAACAGGGCGAAGCCGGAGAACTGGCCAAGAAATTGAAACAAGAAGATATTCCGTATTACACGATTTCCCGTTTAAAACGCGCCATATCCCCCATTAACGACCTTTTAGCCCTTATTGAAATCGTTAAATTGATAAAAAAAACAAAACCGGACATCATCCATCTAAACAGCTCCAAAATCTCCATCCTCGGCTCCATAGCCGCGTTTATTTCTAAATTATTAATTGTGAATTGTGAATTGTTAATTGTTTATACGGTTCACGGCTGGGTCTTTAACGAGCCGATGCCGCGCGCGAAAAAAATATTCTACAAATACGCCGAAAAATTTACAGCCATTTTTAAAAATAAAATTATCTGCGTAAACCAACCGGATTATGAAATAGCGAAAACTCAGCTAAAAATTCCCGAAAGAAAACTAACCCTAATCCACCACGGCATAAAACCGATAAACTTCTTATCTCAAGAAACAGCCCGCCAAAAACTAAACTCAAACCTACAAGCTACAAGCTACAAGCTACAAGCTAAAAATACAACCTACAAGCTGATAACCATCGGAATAATCGCCAATCTATATAAAACTAAAGGCCTTGAATATTTAATTGAAGCGATAAAAATCCTACAAGCTACAAGCTACAAGCTACAAGCTGTCATTATCGGCGAAGGCAACGAACGAAAAAATCTGGAAAATCTTATTAAAAATCATAATCTGCAAGATGATATTATTCTGGCGGGAAAAATTGAAGCGGCCGCCGAGCTTCTGCCCGCGTTTGATATTTATATTTGTTCATCCGTAAAAGAGGGATTCCCCTACACTATTTTGGAAGCAATGTCCGCC
>QIIF01000147.1 GCA_003231075.1 Candidatus Falkowiibacteriota bacterium
GAATAAATTTTATTTGAACGCCAGCACCTCTATTTTAACTCTTTTAACGCAGAATTGTATGGCATCGGACCGGTTAACCATCCAAATATCAATCCTGTTTTTATAACGGGAATTCATCCGGTCGCGGACAATGAACACTCTGTCTCCGTATAATTCCGGCATCCTGACTTTAGCTCCGAAGGGCAGAAAATTAGCCGCTACCGTGTCTTCAACGCCGTGTTCGCATACATTAAAACCGTTAGCCGTAATACAGGGAGAGTCGTCGGTTTGCCCCGGCTCCGAATTATACGCCGTCATTGTACGCAAACTCGCGCTTTTAACCGCAATTTCAGTTTTTCTATGCGCGTTATCGTTATAAATAACGGTTTTTTCTGCTATTTTTTTATTATTTTTAGTTATTTTTCCCATTTCAACCGCCAAGACTGGCGCGGGAAATAAGAAAAAATCAAAAAAAAGCACGAAAATAAGGAAAATAATCAACCTTTTCGCCTTTTTTGGTGAAATTATTCTATTATAGTTTTGTTTTAACGCTTCCATATATTAATTTACAACATTATCTATTTGGAATATTCGGGAGGTAACTCGGGGTATTATGATTATAAACGCTCGCTTATAATCCTAATCTACGAATTATTATCCGAATGACCCGAATAATATTGAAATTCCTTTACTTTATATTTTTTCAGACCTAGAGGGTCTGTAAAAACCGTTAAATAAAAAAATCCCTATCCTCGCCAGTATAACTGACAAGCATGATAGGAATTTTCTAAATCTTTGCTTAATATAGCAAACAATCGCAAACAAGTCAACCCTTGACTTTTTCGCGCGGACATACTACATTATTATGATGGCAAAATTTTGCCTTTCAGCTCATTGACAAATAAGTCCGTATTTTACGGACTTCAAAAAATATAACCGAAATTAAAAGGGAGGATGTTATGAATGCATGGGACAATATATTATTAGGGCAGAAGGTTTTAATAATCTATTTAAGCGGCATATTTATCTTTGTCGCCCTCGTCGCTCTTGTTTTTATAGCATTAGCGATAAAAGAAAAAATGGATGAAAAAAGGATAATAAAAAAAAGAAGGGCGATAATGTCGGTAATCACCGATATTATTAAAAGAAGAAAGCAAGAACAGAAAAAAAGAAATAAAATGGAGAAAAAAATGAATAAAAAGAAAATAATGGCAGGCGGTTTAGTTGTCGCCGCTCTTGGAATTGCTGCTTTTTTGCTTATCCGTATCGCGCCTAATTTTACCATGAAAGACGCGGCAATTATGGCGGCAATAGCGGGAGTAATGGCGTATATCGCTCTGCTGTGGATTCTTGCTAAAAAAAATCCGCAGTTTACCGGCGAAATTTTTTTAATCGGCGGCGGTATTGCCTTAACCATAGGCGTATTATTTGCACCCTTAGCGGCAAAACTTTTTGTCGTGATTTTATCTTTGCCGCTACTGTTGCTGGTTTTAGCGGTGATTTTACTTGGAGTAAAGTATAAAGACAAAATAAGTAAAAAGGGTGAAGGCAAAAATGGTGAAAACACGGATGAGGAGAGAGGCATAATATACCAGGTGCCTAATAACCATCGGTGGGTTCTCAGGAATGTTTGGTGGTCTGATCCGAACACTTTTGATGGTTATAAAGCCAAACTGCAGGGATATAGAATTAAAATCCCTATTATTTGGCACAAGGATGAGGGGCTTGTATCTCTCGTTCCTATCCAGGAAGACCCGCAAGCCTTCACTGTCAACTGCACAGATGGCAATCCAGTTGAAGTTGACGCGCGCGTCACTTTTTATGTAAGAGATGAAAATATAGATGGCAACCACGCCTCTCTATATTATATAGTGAACGCGAAAGAGAACGCACATGAAATAGTGCATCAGCGCGTAGAAGTAGCATTAAATAGGGCCATGGATGTTGAGTCAGATAATGCAATATCATGGTCAAGAAAAGAGAAGGAAGTTTTCGGCCGCGACGCCACAATAACAATAAATAACCTCCTACGCAACGACAAACCGGAGGTTAAGGAAGGCAGCAAGGGCGAACAAAAAGGTAAAGATTATGGTTTAGCCGCCATAATCAATGTTCAAAATGTTCGCCCAACCGAAACCATACAAGCTGCGAAAGAAAGAGAAAAAGCGGCAGAGATTGAATTAAAAGCCGCGGACCCGGAGGCTAAGGCGATGCAAAAAATGATAAAAAAAACCGGGGCAAACCCAACCGCGGTTATGATTGCTCAACTGTTGGCAGATACTTTTAGACCAATAGTTGAGAATAAAATCACAAGAAAAAAGAATACGGAGGAGAAAGATGAAAAATAAAGCGCAAAATTATTTAACAATCATCGGCGTGTTTGCTCTGTTGATTGTAGTAATATCTATTTTGTCAAGCGTTTTTGGCTTGACATACAACATAGTAAAATGGGTATTGTCTTTCGGCGGTATTAACAGCATGACCGCCATATTATCTGGATTTTTGGCTTTTGGCTTTACTATTGTTTACGCGGCCATCATTAAGCCGAAAACAATAGCGCAAACCTTACAGGCGCTGGGGATGGGATTTTCCCAATGGGCCTTTTTATCTTGGATTT
>QIIF01000092.1 GCA_003231075.1 Candidatus Falkowiibacteriota bacterium
CTTAATAAACCCCGCCCGATAAGCGTCGCCGGCTCCGGTCGGGTCAACGACTTTTTTCAATTTAACCGCTTTAATTTTTAATTTTTTATTTTTAGCGTAAATTTCCGAACCGCCCCCACCCTTCGTAATAATCAATGTTTCCACTTTACCAATAATATCTCTAATTGTCCAGCCGATTTTTTTCATAATCAAACTGATTTCATAATCATTCCCGATTAACACTTCCGCGCCGTCTATGCTTCTTTTTAATGCCATCGCGCCCAGCGCCGTTATCTGCTGCCCCGGATCAAAAATATATTTAATACCATTTTTTTTATAAAACTCGGCATAATTCTCCATATCCTTATTATTCCCAGGAGAAATAATAGCCAAAAAATCCCCCCAACCCCCTTTAGTAAAAAGGGATTGGGGAAATTTTTCCGCTCCGCTCACGGAGCATGGCAGGGAGGGCGCGCCTCTCTCGCAAACCAGCGCCCCCGGATTAAAAGCCGTAATCTGATTGTCATCTTTATCTGTCGTTATATAACACGAAGAAGTTTTTTGATTTTTTACTGTTTTAATGCGTGAAACATCAATCTTATTTTTAACCAACCATTTTTTATACGGCTCAAAATCATCGCCGACGCACGCGAGTATTGACGGTTTTTCTCCCAATAAAGACAAATTATAAGCGATATTGCCGGCCGTGCCGCCGAAACTTTCTTTTAACCCGTTAACAACGAACGACACATTCAAAATATGAATTTTATCCGGCATTATATGATCTTTAAAATACCCGGGGAAATCCATAATCCTGTCATAAACCAAAGACCCCGACACTAATATATTTTTATTTTGTCTGTTATTTTTAAACATAATTTTCAAAAATAATTTATTTACAGCGAAACCCAATCTCTTCTTTCTTATTCTCATCTTCCTTTCCTAAGTTATTCGCTTCGCGAACCCGCCTCTACGAATGCGGGACATGCGAATTATTAGTATTGTAATTTATTTATTTTAAACTAAATTTTTTATTTTCAAAAATATTCAAATTCCTTAACGATAAATTATCTAATATTTTAAATATCTTACCAAATCTTTCCCCCTGCATCTCTTGGCTTTTTTCCAATTTTTCAATTCTGCGCGCCAAGTCTTTATACGAACCTGCCATTCTCCTTATTTTAACAAACACTCTCATGATCGCTATATTTATATCAACAGCTTTTTTACTCTTTAATACACTGGACAGCATAGCTACGCCCTGTTCGGTAAATAAATACGGTTTATATCTTCTTCCACCCCAACTTGAGGTCACAAATTGTGACCTCAAGTTTTTAAATTCCACCTCAGATAACTGAAACATAAAATCACCGGGAAACCTGCTAATATTTCTTTTAACAGCTTAAACAAGGACTTTAGTTTCAACTCCGTAAAGCTCGGCTAAATCCCTGTCAATCATCACTTTTTGGCTCCTGATTAAATATATTTTATTTTCTATTTTTTCCAATGGTATCATATTCGCCATAAATTAAACCTCTTAAAAATAATTATAAAAAGTGAAAGCGCAAAAGCGGACGGGATGCCGGAGCGAAGCGAAAGCAGCCCGTACGCGGTTTTGGCGCTCCAGATCCGCGTACGGGCTACTCCCTTTCGGTCGCATCCCGTCCGCTCGTTCATATCCCGTCCGCTCGCAGCCACCCGTCCGCCGCATTCGGCTAATGCATTATTCAAGCGATTTTAAAAAATACTTTATAAACCCTACAACTTCTCACTTTCCAACTTACTTATCTCCTCCTCCACCACCTTCCTCTCCAAAGATCCCACTGGATATTGATTGGACATTACTTTTAATTCCTCTAAATTTTTTTTATTTTTATCTCTACCACTAACATCCTTTTTTATCTTTATCGCCTTAATCACCTCAAATAAATTATTCGGGACCTCCTCCGCCTCGCCATTTCTAAATATGACAAATTTCCCGTTAACGGTCATGGGAACTTCTTCTTCAAATCCCTCTCTTGAATTAGAGGATATTTTTAATTTTTCGTACAAATCAAATAATATTTTTAATTTTTCTTTATCGCCTCCGGTTAATTTTTTTATATTTTCTCCATTTGTTAAATACTGCGCTCTTTTCAGACTATCAACTTCCTTAATTCCGAGATTAACATTATAATCACTCAGCCACGATTGAACCGATAACGGAAAATTAGGAAATTTATCATACTTTTTCCTTTCTAGTATATGTCTGCCGCAACCCAATAAAACATTTTTTATTAGTTTCTTAATTTCGTCTCTTTTGTTCAAATCATAAACGGACACTAAATTATTTTTTAATTTTTCCCATATATCATAATTATCAATCCCATAAATTATTTCAAAGTGATTTTTAAGCAATTCGCTTATTTCATCCCAATCATCAAAAAAATTTAAAGATAAAAATTTTAACTTTAACAAATAATGATTATACTTTTTATAGTCTTCCGGACTATTCTCTTTTAAATTATTTTCTTCAACAAATTCTTTAAGCCCTTTATAATATAAAAAAATACTATAAAAATCATCCGTATTAGCGAACTTTTTTAAATTATTTTTTATTTCTTCAATTGAAAA
>QIIF01000100.1 GCA_003231075.1 Candidatus Falkowiibacteriota bacterium
AATTCAGGATTAGGCGGAGAAATCAAATCAGACGCTTGCACTAAATTTTTGCCAAGCGCCTTATTTATTTCTTTCGCTATATTTTGTTTTATTTTTTCTAACGCGTACATGCAATAAAATCAGCTTCTACCGAGCTTTAGCTCGGGTTTAAGCGGCTTTAGCCGCGTACCACTACGAAGCTAAAGCTTTACGAACCCGAGCTAAAGCTCGGTAGAAGATTTAAATTATTTTATTTTTTTAACGAAAAGTATCCTAAAAATAATAACTTTTTTCCAATTTTAAAATAAAGCCGGCCTAAATATAATTTATTCTCCTCTACGCATCTTACAAAGTCTCTTATGCGGTTTGTTAAAAAAGAATTTTCATTGCTATTATAATTTATTTTTATCGCCTTAAGCGAACCCATATCTTCGCAAGTCCCTTCTTCAAGAAAAAATCGCCCCCATTTCAAGTTTTTAAAAACAACATTACATCCTAAAACTCTTTCTCCTTGCGCGTAAAATTTCTTGCGATGAGCTATTTTTTTCAAACTTGGCAATCCTGTCAGTATAGCAACCGCGTACTCGCCGTTAAATTCCGAAATTTCCGGAGCTTTCGCGTTTCTAAAAATTTCATCAAGTTTACGGCTATCATTAAAAAAATTCATGAATTTTTTGATCTCTTTTTTAAAACCGCGATAAACTCATCAACGGTTAAATCAGAGTCTTTAATAATTCCTCCGAGCGTGCCTTTATTAATATCCTTGCCGAGATGCACCGGCACAGTCACTCGCTTTCCGCCTGAATTCTTAAATTGAGCATGGCTGCCAACCCGATGATGCTCAAAAAATCCGAGCTTATTCAAAACTCGGATCAACTCTTTAGCTTTAATAACCGGCAACTTAGGCATAAAATTTAGCAATTAAAAGAAAATTCTTTTTCAGAAAAAGTTTGAACCATCTCTAAGGCGTCCTCTTCCTTTGGAACCGATTCCCCGTCTTTTATAAGCCCCTGCACATGGCAGACAATCGCTTCATTAAGATTTTTTTTAACCTCTTTAATAGAATCTCCGCAAGTATGGAGTCCGGGGAGAAGAGGCACAAAACCATGATATCCTTTTGGCTTATCCGGAGTGATAATTGTACGAAAAGTATAAAGTTTCATATATTTTTATACTAATATAGCCGGACTAAAAAGTCAACCGGTTTTAACTATCTTTAACCACTTTAACAAACCCTCTTTTCCCCTTCTGGATAATCACGCCTTCTTTTGTCGGCTTAATTTCCGCGTCAATATTTTCAACAACTTTCCCGCCGACCTTAACGCCTCCTTGCTGAATTAACCTTCGCGCTTCGCTTTTAGAGCCGGCTAATTTAACCTCAACCAATAAATCAACAATATTAATATTCGTAATTCGTAATTCATAATTCGTAATTTCTTTCGGCATTTCTTTTTTTTGCACCGTCTTCACAAAATAATCCTCCGCCTCTCCCGCGCTTTTTTCTCCATGATAAATTTTAACAATCTCGCGCGCCAATTCCATTTTTAAATCCCGCGGATTAACCCTATTGTTTTTCATATCGTCCTCTATTTCTTTTACGCGGTTTAACGGCGTGTCAGCGCAAAGCTCAAAATATTCCGCGATCATTTCATCTTTCATAGACATTATTTTTCCGTATATATCTTTTGGGTCGTCAGCGACACAAATAATATTTCCCCAGCTGGTGCTCATTTTTCGTCCGTCCGTGCCGTTCAAAAGCTTAAAAGTGATAATGTCTTGAGGTTCCTGCCCGTAAAGCCGCTGCAATTCTCTGCCCGCCAGCACATTAAACAATTGGTCGCTCCCGCCTATTTCAATATCCGCCTTAATGGCTACGCTGTCATATCCCTGCATTAACGGATATAATGTCTCGCGCAGAGTGATTCTTTCTCCGGATTTAAACCGTTTGGAAAAATTTTCTCTGTCCAGAATTTGGGCGATTGAAAAAACATTCGCCTGCTTGCAAATATCGTAATAGTTCATTTTTCCGAACCACTCGCTGTTATAACGAATTTCCGATTGTTCTATGTCAATTATTTCGCCGATTTGCTTTAGATATCCTTTCATATTTTCCTTAACCTGTTCGCGCGCCAGCATAGGCCGTTCCGCGTCTTTGTCCGAAGCGTCGCCGATCATAGCGGTAAAATCTCCGATAATCAAAACCGCTTTATGCCCCAATTTTTGAAACTTGGCTAATTTTCTTAAAGTAGAAGCTCTGCCCAAATGAATTTTGGGTCCGGTCGGATCAATGCCATACTTAACCCGCAATTGTTTTCCGCTTAATAATTTTTTCTTAACATTATCGCCAACAATCACATCAACGGTTCCGCGCGTTAAAAGTTCATTTATTTTATTTTCATCTGTAATAATTTTTGCCATAATATTATTATCTTACTTTATTTTACTTGTTTTTGCAAACAAAAAAGCCGCGCGGCGTTCGGCGGCAGCTTGAAATTCGGCGGCGGCAGGTTTCTGCCGCGAATAAATTTTATTTGAACGCCAGCACCTCTATTTTAACTCTTTTAACGCCGAATTGTATGGCATCGGACCTGTTAACCATCCAAATATCAAT
>QIIF01000140.1 GCA_003231075.1 Candidatus Falkowiibacteriota bacterium
AAATATAGAAAAAAATAACCCAACAGAAAAAAATGCCATTGATGTAGAAAAATTCTCTACTCTTGAAAGTAGTGAACGCCAAGTAGAAAAATCAATTCAAGTTATTGAAAAAATGGCTAAAAACTTCGGAGAAATGTTAAAAGGAATTGAGGGACAATCTAGTGTTAGCATTGAGCTTAATGGGATTCGCGCAACTGTTTATGGTTACGAAAAAGGAAATATCGACATAATAATTGAGCCGAGTTCCAATTTAACTGGTGAACATCTTGGAAAATCTAAAGAAGAAGAAAAAGAAGAAATAAGTGGATATAAAAAAATATATTATTATGATGAAAATAACGAACCAAAAAAATTTGCTGGATGGGAAAAAAATTTTAAGGAAAGTGAATAAATAAAAATAAATTAAGTCTAACGGCACATTATATTTATAATCCCCCAACCCCCTTTATCAAGGGGGCTCTTATACGCCCCCACGGATATTGGGGGTTGGGGGGATTTATTCATGTTATTACCGACCAATATTCAAATTTCTTAACGGCTAATTAACTTAATTAACTTTATAACTTTTAACTTGATAACTTTCAACTAACTCTATGTATGACACAATTATAATTGGCGCGGGGCCGGCCGGTATTACGGCGGGGATATACGCTGCCAGAAGGGAAATGAAAAGCTTAATAATAGGCAAAGAAACCGGCGGCCAGCTTATTTTGGCCGCTGACATTGAAAATTACCCCGGATTTTCACAAATCGGCAATATTGACTTAATTCAAAAAATGAAGGATCAGGTTAATGGCTTGGGAGTGGAAATTAAAAACAATGAAGTAAATAAAATTGAAAAAAAAGATGACGGAAATTTTACGGTTTACGCCGGTAAAGACAAGTTTGACGCCAAAACCGTCATCGTGGCTATGGGCTTAACTCCCCGCCGGCTGGCTATTCCGGGCGAAGAGGAGTTTACCTCCAAAGGCGTTTCGTATTGCGCCAACTGCGACGGGCCGTTTTTTAAAGACAAAGTTGTGGCTGTTGTCGGCGGCGGAAATTCCGCCATAGACGCGGCGGAAATTATGTCAAAAATTTCTAAAAAAGTTTATCTAATACACCGCCAGGAAGAATTCAGGGCGTTCGCGGCGGCAATAAAAGAAGTTAAAACGAGAGATAATATTGAAATTATTACAAACAGCGAAATTAAAAAAATATCCGGTTCGCAAATCGTTAAAAAAATAAAAATACTTAACAGTAAAACAAACAAAGAAACAGAGCTGGAAGTTGACGGAATATTTATTGAAGTCGGCCGTATCGCCGCCACCGACTTGGTCAAAGATTTCGCGGATAGAAACGAAAAAATGGAAATTATTGTTAATGAAAAATGCGCGACTAAAACCGAAGGTCTTTTCGCCGCCGGCGATGTCACCCAGATTCCATTCAAGCAGATCACAACCGCGGCCGGACAGGGAACAATCGCGGCGCTCGCGGCATATCAATATATTCAGGAAAAACAAGGCAAAAACGCCAAAGTTGTAATGGACAGAAGCGTGCATAAAAAATAAATCATATTAAACGTAAAGACGCGTCGTGGCGCGTCTTTTTCTTTTATGTCCGTGGAATAGACGCGCCGCGGCGCGTCTCTACGGTGGCGTATATATAAATTAAAATATTATAGAGGATGTAAAAAAATATAAAAACAAATACCGCGTTAAATCCGCGCGCCGGGACGGTTGGGATTATTCGCAGGCGGGAGAATATTTTATTACAATATGTACAAAAAATAAAGAGCTGTTTTTTGGGGATGTTATCGGCGGAGGAGAAGAGGCGGAAATGAAATTATCAGAGATAGGGAAAATCGCAAAAAATTTTTGGCTGGGAATACCAGCGGGGTTTAATAATATAATTTTAGATGAATTTGTTGTGATGCCGAACCATGTTCATGGGATTATTATTATTGATTGCGTAGAAACGCGCCGCGGCGCGTCTCAACAACACGAATATCGCAATAACACCGTAGAGACGCGCCGCGGCGCGTCTCTACATGAATACAAAAATAAATTTGGTCCATTAGCAAAAAATTCATTATCATCAATTATCAACCACTATAAGGGCAATGTAAAACGATTTTGTAATAAAAATAATTTTGAGTATTTCGCATGGCAAGCCAAATTTTACGACCGCATTATTCGTAGCGAAAAAGAATTAAGCAACGCGCGAACTTATATTGTTAATAATCCGTTCAAATGGCACTTAGACAAAAATAATCCGGAAAATTTATTTATGTAAACCGTAGAGACGCGCCGCGGCGCGTCTAAGCCACAAAGGCATAAAGGGACTATACCCCCTCAAAAATTTTCAAAACAACTTGCCTTAAAATCTGCTTGTATTCGCTTGGCGGGTAAAAAATTTCATTCAAAACGGGAATTGACGACAGCCCCCAATCCACGAAAACGCGGAGGAAAAGACGCGCCGCGGCGCGTCTCTACATAAATTTTTATGTTAAATTTAGAAGAAGAACAAAATATATTCAGCCAAGGATATGATGTAATCGGCGCGATAGACGAAGCCGGACGCGGGCC
>QIIF01000012.1 GCA_003231075.1 Candidatus Falkowiibacteriota bacterium
TTAATAACGCCGGCGGCCAGCTTGTCGCCCTCTTTACGTGAAAATATTTTAACATCAACGACTTTTCCGTGCTCGCCGTGTTCCAAATAAAGGGATGAATCGCGGACATCTTTGGCTTTTTCTCCGAATATCGCCCTTAAAAGTTTTTCCTCGGCGGATAATTCCGTTTCGCCTTTGGGCGTGATTTTACCGACTAAAATATCTCCGGACGACACTTTGGCGCCAACGCGCACAATGCCTTCTTCATCCAAATCTTTTAATTTTTCTTCGCCGATATTAGGAATATCATTAGTCACTTCCTCCGGACCCAGTTTTGTCTCTCTCACATCAATAATATATTCTTCTATATGAATGGAAGAATAAACATCATCGCGCACCAATCTTTCGGAAATAATAATGGCATCCTCATAGTTATATCCTTCCCATGTCATAAAAGCCACTAATACATTCTTTCCCAGCGCCAGCTCGCCTTTGTCAATCGCCGATGAGTCGGTCAATACTTGCCCTTTTTTAACCTTGTCTCCTTTATCAATAATGGGGCGCTGGTTAATACAGGTAGAAGCGTTTGACCGTAAAAATTTAGTCAGCTGATAACTTTTTATTTTTCCTTTTTTATCTTCAATTTCAATAGCTGTCCCGTCAACGCGTTTTACCTCGCCGTCATCTTCGGCTAAAATAATAAGCCCCGAATCTTCCGCCGCTCTGGCCTCAATGCCGGTTCCGACAATCGGAGAATCATTGGTAATCAAAGGCACCGCCTGTCTTTGCATATTCGTTCCCATCAACGCCCTCTGCCCGTCATCATGTTCCATAAAAGGAATTAAAGAGGTGGCAACCGATATAATCTGATGAGCCGCGACACCGAAAAAATCAATTTTATTTACATCTTCCGTGTCCGGCTGGCCGTATTTTCTTACTTCGCATTTATCAACCAAAAAATAACCGTTGCCGTCAATCGGAGTAACCGCGGTGGCGGTGATATATTTTTCTTCAGTAAAAGCGTCCAAATAAACTATTTCATCCGTCACTACCGGCTTAATCGCTATTTCCGCGCCCCCCAACTCTTCTTTTAATTTTTTAGCCATTCTATCATTAACAACCTCGCCAGCTTTAATAATTATTTCTCCGTCATTTTCTTTATTATTTTTGATTTTTGATTTTTGATTTTTGATTTTTTTTATGTCTTCTCTGACAATTTTACCGACTAAATTTTTAGTGTCATTAGCGGAAATTTTATTAAGCACTTTTCTATACGGAGATTCAAGAAAACCGTAATCATTCAATCTGGCGTAACTGGCCAAATGGCCGACAAGCCCGATATTCGGCCCTTCCGGAGTGGCAATGGGGCAAATGCGGCCATAATGGGATGTATGCACATCACGCACATCAAAACCGGCGCGTTCGCGGGTTAAGCCGCCCGGTCCCATAGCCGATAATCTTCGCTTATGCTCCAACTCCGCCAATGGATTTGTCTGATCCATAAACTGGGAAAGCTGCGAGGACATAAAAAACTCCTTAACTACTCCTATCACCGGACGGGCGTTAATCAATTTATTCGGGGATAACTCGCCGATATCAGCCGTACTCATCCTGTCGCGAATAATTCTTTCCATACGCACAAGCCCGATTCTGAATTTATTTTGAATAAGTTCGCCGATAGCCCTGACCCGGCGGTTGCCGAGATGATCAATGTCATCCTCTTCTTCTTGCGTAATATTCAATCTGATTACTTCCTTAACAACAGCTACTAAATCTTCTTTTCTTAAAACGCGGTTTTCTTTGGTGTTGGGTATGTCAAAACCAAATTTTCTATTTAACTTATAACGGCCGACTCGGTCAAAATCATAACGGTCAAACCTGAAAAACATAGAATGGATTAATTGTCTGGCATTATCTGTGGTGGCTAAATCACCCGGCCTGATTCTTTTATAAACTTCTTTTAACCCCTCCTCTTCGTTCTTTGCTATATCTTTATTAATGGTGGCTTCAATATAACTGAATTCGTCTCCCTCATTTTTAATATCAATATCTTTGAATACTTCCTTGATTTCCTCATCGCTTGAATAGCCGAAAACTCTTAAAAGGGAAGTAATCGCCACTTTTCTTTTTCTATCAATTCTTACCCAGATTACTTTATTGGCGTCGGTCTCAATTTCCAGCCAAGCGCCGCGGTTGGGAATAACTTTCGCGCCGTATAATTTTTTTCCTTTGACGAATTCCGATGTAAAAATAACTCCCGCGCTTCTGATAAGCTGGGACACCACCACTCTCTCAATGCCGTTTACTATAAAAGTTCCGTTCTTGGTCATTAAAGGAAAATCCCCTAAAAACACTTCGCTGGTAGCGGTCCGTCCGTCTCGCTTATTAACCAATCTTACATTTACCCTTATTGGCGCCTCATAAGTGACATTTTTGGCCTTGCTTTCAGCTTCATTAAACTTGGGCTCGTCCAAATAATAATCTTCAAAATACAATTCCATATCGCGCCCGGTAAAATCAATAATCGGCGATATTTCATCAAATAAATCCGCTAAACCGTTTTTTA
>QIIF01000117.1 GCA_003231075.1 Candidatus Falkowiibacteriota bacterium
GAATATTGCCGGAGGCAAAGGCGCTTCGCTCGGCGAGATGTTGAATGCTAAAATTCCGGTGCCGCCGGGGTTTGTGGTATTGGCATCGGCTTTTGACAGATTTTTGAGCGAATCTCCGCATCCGAAAAACGGCGAGGGCGATCTTAATGTGGCCGTGCGGGCGGAATTGGATAAAGTTAATTATAAGGACATTAATTCAGTTGACAGGGCGTCCAATGTTATTCGCGGCTTGATCCATGACGCGCCGATGCCTGATGATTTGCGAAAAGAAATATTGTCTGATTTTAAGAAATTGAAAACTAAATTCGTGGCAGTCAGATCAAGCGCTACCGCCGAAGATTCTTCAACCGCGTCTTGGGCGGGAGAGCTGGAAAGTTATCTGGACACGACTGAAAAGCGGTTACTGGATAATGTAAAAAAGTGCTGGTCGTCGCTTTTTACGCCAAGGGCTATTTTTTACCGCAATGAAAAGGGGCTGTTGAAAACAAAAGTAAGCGTGGCCGTGGTTATTCAAATTATGGTTGAATCCGAGATTTCCGGCATTACTTTCACGGTTCATCCCGTGACAGAAGATAAGAATCAGATGATAATAGAAGCCGGATGGGGGCTCGGCGAGGCGATTGTTTCCGGCTCCATCACGCCCGACTCTTATGTTATGGATAAGCGCGACAATTCCATTATAGGCATAAATATTTCCAAACAGGATAATATGATTGTCCGCAAAGCGGGCGGGGGAGTGAAAACGGTTTCAATTCCCAAGGTAAAACAGGAAAAGCAGGTTTTAACCGGCAAGCAGATTGCCAAACTCGCCGAAATTTGCGCGAACATTGAAAAGCATTACAAAAAACCCCAAGACATTGAATGGGCTTTTGCCAAGGGGAAGTTTTATATAGTTCAGTCCCGCCCAATAACCACGCTTTAAGAAATTTTATATTGCCTGCCCCGTAGAAAATTCATTTTTTAGACTTTACACCACACTATAACAATATTGACAATTCTTTATAGTGTGGTATAATTTTATTACTTTGAATTACAAAATACACTCTATTTTGTCATCCTGAATGGAGCGGAGCGGAATGAAGGATCTATAATACGCGAATTTTGTAATTATCACATATTATAGATCCTTCCCCGCCAGCTGGCGGGTCAGGATGACAAAAAAAAGACAGTTTCGTTATTCACGATTTTTATGAATATAAAAATTCAAAATATTAAAGAAACGCAGGAGATTTTACTGCAAAACACAAATCTTGATTTTAAAAGGTTTCTTTTTGCCGAGATTGATTTTAATCAGCAATTAATCGGAATTATAGGCCCGCGCGGAGTAGGAAAAACCACTTTGATATTGCAGTATTTAAAGGAAAATTTTTATTCCAAAAACAGCGACGAAGCGGTTTATTTTTTAGCTGACAATGTTTTATTGCAAAAAGGCGATCTGCTGAATCTATCCAGAGAATTGCATTTAAAACACGGTGTTAATCTTATTTGCATTGATGAAATTCATCGTTTTAGCAACTGGAACCAGGAATTAAAGAATATTTATGATTCTTTTCCCGGGCTGAAAGTGATTTTTTCCGGCAGTTCAAGTATTGACTTAATTAAAGGCAGATATGATTTATCAAGAAGGGGCGTTATTTATAATCTGCCCGGTTTTTCTTTCCGGGAATTTTTATCTTTTTTTAAAAACATTGAAATTAAATCTTACGGCTTGGAACAGCTTTTAAAAAATCAACAGAAAATCGCCAAAGATATTTTTGCCAAAGAAAAAAAAGTTTTAAAATATTTCGCCCAATACTTAGAATGGGGCTATTACCCGTTTTATAAGGAGAGCAAGAGCGTGGAATTATATACCGGGCAGTTGGGCAATATTATTGATAAAATAGTTTATGAGGATATTGCCAGTGTTTATAAATTAAAAACGGATAATTTAGTGGTGTTTAAGCAAATTTTGTATTTTTTTGCCACAATTACTCCCGGTGATATTAATATCAATAAATTAGCCGGCAGCATAGGTCGCAATCACGCCACTATCGCGGAATATTTAAACATTCTTCAGCAGGCCGGCCTGGTTCGTTTCTTAACAAACAACAGAGCAGGCCATTCCTTGGTTAGGCACGCGAAAAAAATTTATCTTGATAACACTAATTTATTATACGCTATCAGCAGGGTTGCCGGTAAAAAAATTGAAATAGGGACAATAAGGGAAATTTTTTTCCTGAATCAGCTGCAAAATATTAAAAAAGTTCCCTGCTACTCGGAAAAAGGAGATTTTTCCGTTAATAATTATATTTTTGAAATCGGAGGAAAAAACAAAGCATCCGATCAAATTGAAAATTTAAAAGACGGGTATTTTGTTTTAGATGATATTTTAACAGGCAGCAAAAAAACCATCCCTTTGTATTTATTCGGGTTTTTGTATTAAGGCAAAGTCTTATATCGTGCAAAGCAGGCCGATAACTATTTTGTAAAATAAAAAAATATGTATGATTGGCGATTTTATGTGGATAGAAAATTTAATTACTTTATTGAGTG
>QIIF01000151.1 GCA_003231075.1 Candidatus Falkowiibacteriota bacterium
CAAATGCCAGCGCGCCCAATAATAATTTTTATCTTTATTATTATTCTCAACGGTTTTATAGATTAAATCGGCCAACTGCCAAAGTTTTTGCTGTATTTTATTTTTTTTATCATACCAAAGGGCGTATGGAAATTTGTTTTTCAGTTCTTTTTCAGTTGATTCCCAATTACAGGCAAGCGGACGCGCTTCATAATGTTTATTTAAATTTTTTAAAAACTCTGATATGGTTTTTGTTTTTAAATTTTTATATTTAAGCAGTTTTTCAAACTCGGCCGTATGGTCCTTATGCCTTAAACCGTAAAGCTCGGCATCCGTCGCCGTTAAAAAAACTAAGTCTCCGATAGAACGCTTAGCGTCCTCGCGGCGAGTTTTATCTTGGCGTTTTATCAGCTCCCATAATTTATCCGGCACATAACTTTTAGAAAGATCCCTTGAGCGGAAAATAATTTTCAGACCGGTTGTTTTATCATAATATTCTTTATTAAAATCCACTTGTTTAAATTTTCCATTATAAGCTATTTCATCTAAAATAATCCACTTATACCCCAATTTTTTTATCAGCTTTCCTATTTTGGGGCTATACGCCATTTCGGGCAGAAAAAAACCGTCCGGCCTTTCCGCGCCGAAATATTTTTTTAAAATTTTTTCCTGCTCCTTAATCTGCCTAATAGCTTCTTTTTCTGGAATTAAAGGCAATATCGGATGATAGGCGGCGGTGCCGGTCAATTCAATTTGTTTTTTCTTTATTAATTTTTTTATTCTTCCGATTAAATCGCCGTAACCCATATCATCCCAGCGCAAAATCAAACATCCGGCGATATTCAGCGTAAACTTAACGCCGGGATGCTCTTCTAATGCGCGTACTATGCGAAGATAGCTTTCTTCGGTAGCTTCTTTGATAACACTCGCGTCCGCGTTTGCCGGCTGGTAAAAATGTAAAAAATTTATCCAAAACATAAAATTAGTTAAAAGTTATAAAGTTCATAAAGTTAAAAGTAATAGTTATTTGATGTTTTTATTATTTTTACTGCCGTTGCCGTTTAATCTGAGCGCGGTATTGTATAAGGCGACATATTTGCTTGCCGGTATTTTCCAGCTGTTTGATTCCTGCATTGCCCTGACAATAAGCTCTCTCCATGATTTTTTATGGCGGTAGTCCTCAAGCGCCCTTACGATTGTTCCAAACAAAGAATAGGCGTTAAAATTTTTAAATGTAAAACCGTTTCCTTTGTTCGTCAAGGGGTTAAAATTAGTCACGGTATCGCTCAGTCCGCCGACTCTCCTGACTATCGGAATGCATCCGTATCTCATGGCGATGAGCTGATTAATGCCGCATGGTTCGTGATGGGAAGGGAGCAGAAATAAATCGGTTCCGGCATACACAAGAGCCTCGTATTTTTGGTTTTTTTCGTGCGAAGGCAAAACAGCCAATTTATCCAAATATTTCTTTTGTATTTTAAACAGCTTTTTTATGTACGCCTTCTCGCCCGCCCCTATTATTATAATTTGCACATCCATATTCAGTATGTATTCTAAAATTTCTAAAATCAATTCAAACCCCTTTTGAAAAGTCACCCTGGAGGTAAATCCGATGATCGGCAATTTGCTGTCAATCGGCAGTCCTACGGTTTTTTGCAGATACTCTTTATTTAATTTCTTTCTATGAATTTTCCTATAATCATAATTTTTAAAAATAGTTATGTCATTTTGAGGATTATATACATTATAATCAATGCCGTTAACGATGCCGAATAATCTGTCCTCCCTGTTTTTTAAAATTTTGTCCAAATCTTGCCCGTATTTTTTTGTCATAATTTCTTCCCGGTGCTGTTCGCTGACCGTATTGATAACATCGGCCGACAAGATCGCCCGCTTGGCGAAATTTATATATTCAATATCCGGATTAGTAATGTGGGGTATTCTTTTTTTGCCGTAATCTTTTTTATTTAAAGGCACCTCCCACCAATTCCGCCCCATCTGAAAAACCAAATTATGGATAGTAAAAACCGTTTTTGCTTTGCGTAATGAATGCGACCCGCTAAATTCGGTTTTTAAATAAAAAGGTATCAGTCCCGTTTGCCAGTCGTGGCAATGGATAATGTCGGCTTCGTATTTTAAAAGAGAGAGCAGTTTTATGGCGGCAATATCAAAAATTAAAAAACGCGCGTTTTCATGCGTTGATCCGTATAAAGTTTTTCTTTTGGAAAAGAATTTTTTATTCTCAATAAAATAAACAGGCAAGCCATTCATTAAATATCCTTTCCAAAAATTTATCCTTACCGTGTCCTGCGAGTTTAAAAAAACTTTAACATCTTGATAAACCAATTTTAAATTATGCTCTTTCTTGTCAATAATCTGCCCGTACAAAGGAGTAACGCAAATTATATTATGCCCCAATCTTTTTATGGCTTTGGGCAAACTCCGCGCGACATCGCCCAAGCCGCCCGTCTTTGAAAACGGAGCAATCTCAGATGATATGGAAACAATTTTTAATTTTTTCATACTCTACGAATTACAAATTTACAAATATTT
>QIIF01000189.1 GCA_003231075.1 Candidatus Falkowiibacteriota bacterium
AAACCATTTTTCAGTGTCAAGCGTTATTATTAACATCCCGCAAAAACAAAAGCCCCCGAAAAACCGGGGGGCTTTTTGACATCCCCTAACTGAAAATTCTGCCATTGTTGGCTGTCATGTTTTACATGGAGCCGAATTGCAGGCGCTGGTTAGAAATAAAAACGCTTTATCATTATACACGGCTTGCGGTCTGGCTCCACGCGCAGCATGGAGCCGTCGGCATTCTCGCGAAAGAATGGGTTAACTTTTACCAATTAAGAGTTTGAAAGTTTTTTAATAAAAATAAAGCTTCATTTTTTAAATTCCGCTTAACCCATGTTTTTTCTTTACCGCTTATCAACTCGCCAAGCCCTTGTAGAATTTTATTTTCTTTAATTGATTCAACCGTCTTTACGCAATCAAAGATATGCTCTTTAAATTTCTTGCCGGTTATGGCGTGAACCGCCTCTTTATCTATGTCCCAATTATTTTTCGCGAAATAATAAATGTCATAAACATCACGCATGGCTGTTTCGCTCCGTAAAGGCAGAGCCGCCAGCTTGCCGGCAAAAAGATAATTTTTTTTTGCCGCCAGCATTAAAATGCCCAAATATTCTTTTAATTCATAACGCGAGGCTATATCCATCGGTAAATTCCTGATTGAAATTTCAACTTTAATATTATGATCTTCGTCCCCGTAAGAAAGCAGCATAAAAACAGTAAAACGCTTAATGCGGCTATTTTTAACAACGCCGTATTTTTCTAATATTTTTTTTACTTTTTTAAAAACCGCCTCTTGCGAAATCTTGTCGGATAGAATCAAGTCAAAATCCAAATCAACGGAAAATCTCGGCAGGCCGTAAAAAAAATAAGCGCAAGTGCCGCCTTTAAAGCCCAAAAGCGGCGCGATAGACGCGTCAGTATAAATATCTTTTAAAATCCGCCCCATTAATAATTGATGCTTTTCTTTATTGAGCATAATTTTCGTAATATTTTTTTAATCTTTTTATCATCTGCTTGTTTTTATAAATTTTAACCAAATCAAAACAGCTGTCCCAATTCAACGAATCAAGATTGTCAAAATAATATTCCGGAAAAAGATAAATAGTATCAAGGAACGCCCTCTCGGGAGAAGCAATGCTATAATTATTTTTAACAATAACACCTGATGGATTATAAAGCGTTTCGTCTTTTAACTTTCTAAAAACAATCTCATAATTATTCACTTTTACGGTTTTTGAAAAAGGTCCGGCAGCAAAAATAGATTCATAATGCTGGAATATAACTCCCGCCTCCCTTAGAACAGTTTCAAAACTAATATATGAAGGCAGATACAAGCTATTAGCAAGCTCTTTCGCGTTATAATTTTTATCTTTCGCGAAAACTCCCCTTGTAAGCCGTACCAAAGCTCCCCGCTTAACATAATAAGCAATCTTGGATTTTAAATTACTATTATTAGTTTCCCGCCAAATTAAAGCTAAGTCCTTATTGGTAAAAACGGATTTTGATGATTGATGAATTTTGGCAATAAGATTATCCATAATATGAAATGGAAGTAATAGTTATTCTTACTTCCATTATACATTATTTAAAAATGTAAATCAATACCGCTAACAAAAAACAAAAGCCCCCCGGAAAACCGGGGGGCTTTTTGGCTTTTAACCTATTAAACCGGATTGATTAATTTAATATTGTTTGGACTTTCTGTCTTATTTTGGCAACTTTCCTTTCGCCCAAGACAAAAATCTTTCTATATGTTTTAACGATTCTCCCGCTTCTCTTTGATAAAACAGCCGTGATTCATATTCAACTAAATTTTTCCTGTTAATAAGCCATGAGAGATGCTTTGAATAATTTTTTGATTCTTTATCATCCTTTAAAACCTCTAAAAGCAAACCCGCTGAATCCGCATGCTTTTCGCTTACTGAACGCACTTTCCCATAATAAGCGGTTAAAGCGTCATTTGAAGATATCGCGGAATGAACGGCGTTCAATCCAACAGCGTTCCAATTTTTCTTGAAGTAGGCATCTCGAGCGCTTTCTGCGAATTGCTCCGCCTTAATCAAATAATTTTTCCAATCATCTTCTTTTTTTGTCTTGATATTTTTCATAACAAATCGTTGATTAGTTTGCCGCTTATTACTTCGCCTTCTTTTGCTATTGACGAAACCAATCCTTCACCGATTTTTAATCTTTTAACAAAATCCGACTTTTTTATGACAACAGGCGAAATGGTATTTCCAAAGCGCTTGCTTAAATCGGGATTAATGTCAAAAATCTTTTTTTCAATTTTGTCCGCGTCTAAAGAATCTTTAATAATAAAAGCTAAGTCAATATCGCTATCCGATTTTTCTCTACCTTTGGCAACACTGCCAAAAAGTATAATTGATTCAAAAGAAAAATCAATATGCTTGATAATTTTTCTTTCTAATTCTTTTTTAGCCATTGCCTCATTTTTAAATAAAGGAATAATAATTTTATCAGCTAAAAAATGGCCTTTGTTAAGGCGATAAACAATTGAATTGCCGAATCGGCGCCAAACTAATACATTT
>QIIF01000077.1 GCA_003231075.1 Candidatus Falkowiibacteriota bacterium
CGGTAGAAGCTGATTTTATTGCATGTACGCGTTAGAAAAAATAAAACAAAATATAGCAAAAGAAATAAATAAGGCGCTTGCCCCATTAGATAGTAATGCTGACGGGGTTAAAGGTTTGCGAAATGGCAAATATCTAACGGGGCTTGGGAAAAACATTGTCCAAGCGTCTGATTTGATTTCTCCGCCTAATCCTGAATTCGGGGACTTGAGTATAACTTGTTTTGAGATGGGAAAAAAGATTGGGAAAACTCCGGCAGAGGCCGCGAGCCGGTTAGTCGGTAAAATGAAACCGGGTTCCGTGGTGAGTTCCGTAAAAGCGGTTGGGCCTTATTTGAATTTTATTTTAAATAAAAATTATTTAGCCAAAAATGTAATAAAAGAAATTAAGAAAGAAAAAGAAAAATACGGGGAAAATAAAATCGGCAAAAATAAAAAAGTAATGGTTGAATATTCCAACGCCAATACGCATAAAGAATACCATGTCGGGCATCTGCGGAATATTTGCTACGGCGACGCGGTTAATAAAATTTTATCCGCCAACGGCTATAAATCCATTCCGGTTTCATATATTAATGATTTTGGCATTCACACCGCGAAAACATTGTGGGCGTATGAAGAGTTTTTTAAAGATAAAAAATTACCTGCCGATAAAGGCGGTTTTCTCGGGCAAGTTTACGCGCGGGCGGCGCGAGAGCTGGAAAAAGATGAAACAGGTAAACGGCTGGTTGCTATGATAATGAAAAAAATAGAATCAAGAAGCGGCGCCGAATATGAATTATGGAAAAAAACAAGGAAGTGGAGCATAGCGCAATTTGATAAAATCTATAAGGAGCTGGGAGTTAAATTTGAGCGTATTTTTTATGAAAGCGAGGTTGTTGAAAAGGGGATGGATCTGGTTGGAAAATTATACGAAAAAAGGATACTAACAAAAAGCGACGGGGCGATTATCGCGGATTTGAACAAATATGGCTTGGGAGTTTTGGTATTTTTGCGTTCAGACGGAACAGCCCTTTATCCGGTGGCGGATCTGGCGCTGGCTGAGGAAAAATTTAAAAAATATAAATTAGACAGTTCAATTTATGTCGTTGATATCAGGCAGGGGCAATACTTTAAGCAATTATTTAAGGTATTGGAATTAATGGGGCATAAAGAGGATATGAAGCATTTGGGATATGATTTTGTAAAACTGCCCTCGGGCATGATGTCGTCAAGAACCGGCAATGTTATTACTTACGAAGACTTAAAAGGGCGGGCGGTTGCCAAGGCGGAGCGAGAAACTAAAACCAGGCATAAAGATTGGAGCGAGAAAAAAATTAAACAAATAGCGGGGAAAATCGTTAATGGCGCGATTAAATTTGAAATGATAAAAGTGGGCGCCAATCAGGTTATTACATTTGATATAGACAAGGCCTTGCGTTTTGAGGGATATACGGCGGCTTATTTGCAATACACTTACGCGCGGATACAGAGTATAGCCAGAAAGTCAAAAGTCAAAAGTCAAAAGTCAAAAGTCGGCTTTAATAGCTTAACTGAGGATAAAGAGCAAGGTTTAATTATGAGATTGGCGAAGTATCCGGATGTTGTTTCGCGCGCCGGGGAAAATTATGATCCTTCGGAGATCGCCAAGTATTTGTTTAAATTGGGGCGGGCATTTAATGATTATTACCATAGCGTTCCGGTTTTGAAAGCGGAAAAAGAAATTATGGAAGCAAGATTAATTCTTATAAACGCTATAGCGCTTATTATTGAAAATGGGTTAAAACTGCTTGGTATTAGCGCCATCAAAGAAATGTAGCTTAAATTAAAACGCGAATATTGTTAAACTTTTAAAAATAAGCTATACTATAAATAATTAAAGATTATTTAGACGACAAATAATAAATAACAGTCCCTATTATTCGCGGCCGTTATTTTTTGCCTGCCGTCTGTGTTTATATGCCTATTACAGGAGGAAACGCTTTGATTGATGTTAATTTAATTCTAAGCAAGGCGCGAATAGGGGATAAAACCAAGGTGGCTGATCTGGGCTGCGGCGCCTCCGGTCATTTTGTTTTTCCGGCGTCAAAATTAGTCGGAGAACGAGGAAAGGTATACGCGGTTGATATTTTAAAAACAATTTTAGAAAATATTAAACGCCGGGCAAAATTGGAAAATTTAAAAAATATTGAAACCATTTGGACTGATCTGGAAATGTTCGGCGCCACAAAAATTGAATCCGGTTCGCTTGATGTGGCAATGCTGATTAATACCCTATACCAATCAAACAAAAGAGCGGAAATTTTACGGGAAGCGATAAGAATGTTAAAAAAAGACGGAATACTAATTATGGTTGAGTGGAAAAACATATCTTCTCCGATAGGGCCGCCGATTGAGGAAAGGGTTAAAGTTGAATTAATGAAAGCGGCGGCGGCAAAATTAGGACTAATGATAGACGAAGAATTTGAGGCCGGGCAATACCACTATGGATTGATATTTATTAAATTATAATTTAAATTATTACTTTTATGTCAAACCTGCTATCCTT
>QIIF01000157.1 GCA_003231075.1 Candidatus Falkowiibacteriota bacterium
GAAATCTTCGTGTATTAAATTTTTTTAAAATCAGTTTTTATTAATTATATTTTAATGATACCATAAAAAATCAATTTTTGCAATAGCAACATGGAAAATATAGCTATGGAATGAAATATTTATGAATGTAAAATTAAAAAACCGATTATTCTTGTAGAGATGCAAAATCTTGCGTTTCTACGATTTGTTTTTAGTCCTGTCCATAATCCAAATAGCGCCGTACATAAAAGGCGTGTCAATTAAGGCGATTATGATTTTTACGGCCCATTGCCCGATAATTAACTCCATAATCGGAAAAATTCCGTAAAACGCTATAAAAATAAATATTACCGAATCTATAAGCTGGCTTGCTATCGTGGAAGCGTTATTTCTCAGCCAAAGATGCTTTCCGTTTGTTTTCTTTTTCCAAAAATGGAACGCCCAGATGTCATGATGCTGGGAAATAAGATAAGCGATAAAACCGGCAAGAGTAATTCTTGGGGTTAAGGCAAAAACTTTGGCGAACATTTCGGAAAATTCAGCCGCGAAACCGGCCGGTTGCCAGTTAATAACAATGTAAACTGAGATTACCAAAACTAAACTGGAAAAGAATCCCGCCCAAACGGCCGTTCGCGCCTCTTTCTTCCCCCATTTTTCCGAAATTAAATCGGTAATGAAAAAAATCATGGAGAAAACAATTACTCCCGCGGGGACGGTGAAAGGCCCGAATTGGACGATTTTGCCGGCAAAAATATTCGCCATCACCACCAGCGCGGAAACCAAAGCGATTGGATACGCGACACCGTACCGTTTTCCCAAAATTCCCGCCACAGACCCGATGGTAAATGTCGCGATGATCCACAAAATAACGATTGTCATGCTCATAATATTATTTACGCCTCCTTTTACAATTTAACATTTAATTTGTTTTAAAAAAATAAACTTCGTCGGCTCCATGCTTTGCGTGGAGCCAATTTGCAGGCGGTTGGTAAAATACAAACGCTTTATCATTATCCACGGCTTGCATTCTGGCTCCATGCGCAGCATGGAGCCGTCGGGTACACATAATGCATATAATAAACTCGCTTCGCAAAGCTATTGGCGGACTTCGTCACGCCGTAGCTTCGCTTCAGCGAAGCGAAGGCGGAGAGGCAGGGATTCGAACCCTGGGTTCCCGTGAAGGAACATCGCTTTTCGAGAGCGACCCGTTCAACCGCTCCGGCACCTCTCCTTATTGACAGTTAACCGTTAACAATTAACAATTAACTTGTTATTTTTTATTTTTTGCTTCGGATTTTAATTTGATTAAACTCATCATCGCCAAAAAAATCCAAAACATTGCCGCTAAATCATTCTTGAAATAAGGAACATCCACGAGGCCGTGCACAACAATTACAGCCATTGCGCCAATTAGTCCTAGTGTAATAAATTTTTCTTTAGCTTTCTTTTTATTATTCCAAATTCCAAATTCCAAATTCCAAATTCCAAAAATAAAATATTTTCCGATTATCCATATAAACAGCAACATTCCGGCTATTCCCAGTTCCGTCCAAAAATTTAAAAATATATTATGCGGGTATAGATAAATTTCAGTCGGCTGCCAGTATTTGCTTTTGTATTTTTCGTCAAATATGACGATCTTGCGGCGAAAGTCTGGATCGTTGTCTTTATTGAAAAATATTCCTTCCTTGTGATACGGCTTTATGGTTTTTTGGTAATTGGCAAGCCCGGCGCCGGTTATCAGCCGTCCGTCTCTCAGCATTTTTATTGTTTCCCTCCATTGTTCTTTTCTAATTTCTCCGGACAGGCCTCTTAGCGTTATTTTTTTCACCGCGTACTCTTTTGCCGGCGTGTATACCATTATGCCCGCTAAAGCCAAAATAATCAAGCCCATTGCCGCCCACCTCGTTTTTTTACCCGCCAATAACCCGAATAATATCAAGCCGGCCATTACTCCGATCAGCGCTCCCTCGGATTTAGCGAAATAAATTGATAAAATAGATAAAATAATTACTATGCCGATAATCAAGAATTTGGAATTTATAATTTTGAATTTTGAATTTATTTGGAATTTATAATTTTGAATTTGCAATTTACTTGCCATCCATCCGAACAAAACAAGAATAATCGGCCCCAAATACAACCCCACCGCATTCGGGTATCCGAAAAAAGAAGTGACGCGCCTTGTTTCTTCCGCCGCCCAAAATTCGTTGGGAATAAAAGCGCCGGTGAATTTTTGATAGATCGCGAACAATGAAACAGCTAAAGCGGAAATAACCAGCGGCCATAATATTTTTTTTAACCCGAAACTTAGTTCCGAAGCTTCGGAACTAAGTTTCTCACGTTTTCCAAATACATTTAAGATTAAAATATATAATAAAATCGGTTCAAAAAAATACGCTTTCCAAATTCCCAAGGCGTCATACGAAAACCCGGACACGGCAACGGCGATATATGAGATGATTAACAGTAAAATTATTTCTATGTCAAAAGGATATCGTTTGAATTTAGTCCCGCATAGCATCGCGGGATT
>QIIF01000161.1 GCA_003231075.1 Candidatus Falkowiibacteriota bacterium
AATAAAATACTGCTTATCGTGGCGCTCGGATCAATATTCATTCTTCTGCAAAATATACTGGTGATAACCATAAAAAATAATAAAATTGAAGAAAAAAAAGCTTACACGGATTTAGTTAAACCGATTGAACAAAAACAAAATCAAGCGGCGGCCAGCTTACTTTACGGCAATGAAGATAATGCCAAAAAACTGCTTAACGAAGTAAAAGAGCTATTAAGCAAGCTACCTCGCGAAACAGGCGAACAGATAAAACAATACGCGATTTTTAAAGAAAAACTCAATAAACAGTTAGCAAAAGTAAGTCATTTGATAAAGATTGAAAACCCGAAAAAACTGGCGGTATTTTCCAATTTAGACCCGAATGCCGATCCGAAAAATATAATTTTATCTCCGGATGGAAAAATTTACGCCGGTGATTCCAGACAAAAAACAATTTACAGCCTTGATCTGTCAAATAACTTAATTACGGCCATTGCCGGATTGAACCCGAAAATAAAATTACTGAAATATCCGGTTCTATCAAAAAATGGAAACATATACTATTTTAACGGCGCCTCCATTGTCCAGCTAAACGAAAAAACAGAAGATATAAAGTCTTTATCAATTAATATTCCCGACAATCCGCAAAATATTACGGCCGCCGCCGGATATAACAATAAATTATATTTATTAGACGGCAAAAAAAATCAAATATACAAATTTAACAAAAAAGGAAACGGATTTGCCGCGGCCGTTCCATGGATGAAAGAAACCGCGAATTTTGCCAACGCAGCCGATATGTCCATTGACGGCCGTATTTATGTTCTCTCGCCGGATGGACAACTGTTAAAATATTTAAGAGGGGAAAAAGAAGATTTTACCTTGGACGCGGTTGAACCGGCGATTGAAAAAGCCACTAAGGTTTTCGTTTCAAAAAAACTTGAATATATTTATATTTTAGAACCATCCAAACAGCGATTGGTTATTTTCAACAAAAACGGCGATTTTCTAATGCAATACCAATCCGATCAATTCACCGACTTGAAAGATTTCACGGTTGACGAACTGGCAAAAAAAATATATTTCCTAAACGGCAGCTCGGTGTATGAAATTGAAGCGACGCACCTTGAATAAAAAACGGCGCATTACACAGTGGAGCTGTCATGAGGAATGGCCGCGGCTTGATGATGGCGGACTGCGTTAGCGCCCTTTGGGCTTAACTTGTTTGATTTAACAATCTTATACAGCAAAATCTTTAGCAAAGGACTATACCGCAGCGAATATCTCACGACGGCTCCATACTCTGCATGGAGCCATATTGCAAACCGTAAATAATAATAAGCCGTTTTAATTTCTAACCATCGCTTGCATTTCGGCTCCACGCAAAGCGTGGTTAATTCTTTAAGGTATTCGCTGCTTTACTATCCAATATTTTATATAACAAATTAATATCTAAAGGCGACTCAGAGGCAACTTCAAATTTCTTATTTTTTTTCTGTGATATTCTATAATAATATCTTCCTCCCTCTGTTATTTGTACGCCTTGTATATTTATTATACTTCTTAATCTTTTTTCACCTTTTTTTGCCTTTAGAGTATTTAAAAATTCATTTAAAACTTTACCTCTTGGGTCTATAAACTCTATTTTTATTTCAGATGTGTTTTCTTTTGTATAATCCTCAATAACCCAAAGACTGATAAGCTGAAAATTAACAGGTATAACCAGTTTGTCGCTCTTAGGCATTTTTGTCTTATCAATTTCCAGCTTCACTTCTTCAATGCAATTAAATAAACTTAGAAGGTTAGTCTGAGAATCTATTGAAGATCTTTCACAAATTATTGACCAAATATTTTTCATATTTTTACTATTGAATTAATTGATAATTATATGTTTCGCTGGGTAAAACATTCTCTCTAATTTTAGTAGTGCTGCTTGCCGTTTTACTCCCAACAAATAAAATTTTATACGGGACGCTGAACTCTAAGATATTACTCCAATTTTCATAATTAAAATTCAAAACACTTGCTATTCTATTAAGCAGGGCAAACCCGATATTAACATCTCCGTTCTCAATCCTTGAAACTACTTTTTGCGTAGTGTAAGCTTTTTCAGCCAGCTCCTGTTGGCTCATGCCCAAAACCTCTCTTGTATTATAAATCTCAACTCCTAACTTTATTCTTTCTTTAGCTTCTTTTGAATATTGCTCAAAATATTTGCCCTTTCTGGCTTCGGCTATTGGATCGGAATTTATTTTTTTGTTATTAATATTTTTCATAGTTTTTTGGATTTAATTTAAAAATATTTAAATATTCTTCACCTATTTTATTTTGCTTATCCACTCTCTTCTTATCTCTGTCCGTTTTATAGCTTGAAGGCTTCTCAAAAGCATAAAGTAGCACGATTTTTTCTTGATGACGAAAATAAAGAATTCTAATAACTGTTTTTGCGTCCTTTGGATTTAATATTTCAAAGCAACTATACCCATGTAATGGTTTTGAAATTGGAGGAGTCGGTCGTCCTTGATTATCTTGAACATACTGTATTTTAGCATCTATATCGGCCAATATTTTCTGTTTTCTCTTAACGACTGATTCTTTGTCTTTATTATTTATTAAATATTGCTTTAAATATTTTTTTACGGGACAGCTTTTCAAATCTTTATCATAAAAATAAACTGTTTCCATATAAATTTCAACTTAAACTAACTTTAATCTTATTATATCCTATTGGATATAAAAGTCAATACCTGATCCCACCCAATACAAGATGATCATGAAAAGCGCTAAAATTTACTGATTAGGTTGAAATTATGTAGAATTTTCGCTACGGCAGAATCTCTCCGCAGATGATTCTGCCGCAGCGAATTAAACCGGACACTGATGCACAAAAAATTCATAAAAAATCGCCTTAAATAAGGCGATTTTTTTATGATATACACAAATAATCTCGTGCCAACTAATTTTATAGTAAATATTCTGCTCCCAACCTCGGTCTAGAACTACCAGATTGGAGTCTTTCAATTGTTCTTTGGGCGACTTAAGCTCAGGCAAATAACGGGAACGGGGCGGGATTCGAGACTGGCAAATGAGACAAATGGGACAGTATAAAAAGGAATATTATTTATTTAAACTATCTTCATGATTATCGTTGATTTTCGCCGCGGCAGAATCTCTCCGCAGAGGATTCTGCCGATTTCATCCGATAACACGAATTGTCCGATAAACCATATTAAGCGCGCTAACCGGCATAATCCCCTAACGGGAGATTATGCCGCAGCGAAATTTTATTATTATTTTGGATCGTTTTTTAAATCTTCAACTTCAAAATTTTCAAGTTCCTCAGGTAATTTCCCGATAGATTTTAAATAAGAAATAGTTGCCCTCAAACTTTGTTTCTCTGAAATTATGCTGTCTCTAGACCAACTAATATCCGGATGATTCTGACCTTTTTCTTGATATTCTTTCCGCATTCTTTCTAAAAAGGCAATACCTTTTTTAGAATGTTCAAGGATTTTGTCCATGCTCCATAATTCACCTAATGTTTTGCCAGGATTTTGTCTTAGTTCTGTGTCAGGGGAACCGCCAAAAGCCCTATGATCTTCAGCAGTTACCCCTAGATGCCCATTCTGCCAATGCTTACTAGCCTCCTCCATTCTCAACTGATGTTCTGCATGAGAATAATGTTCAGCTTCGCCTGTTTGGATTCGCTGCGGCAGAATCTCTCCCGCCCAAGCGGGAGGATTCTGCCGGTTTCATCCGATAACGCGGAGATTAACAATACGGGTGTAATTTATATCTTACTGC
>QIIF01000060.1 GCA_003231075.1 Candidatus Falkowiibacteriota bacterium
AAAATTAATTTTTTATAAATTACTCTGTTATTTGAATCTGATTTGATATTAGATTTTATTGTAAAAGTTTCCCAATTATTTCTTCCCAAACGCCAAGCGGGACATCTCCTTGCACTTTAACGCCGTTGACAAACCATGTGGGAGTTCCTTTAACGCCGAGATCTTCTCCGTCGGAAAAATCTTTTCTAATTTGCGCGATATATTTTTTATCTTTTAAACAAGAAGCGAATCTATGAGTATCGGCGCCGATTTCATTCGCCATTTCAATAAGATTATCAGTCCCGGACACTCCTTGGTTTTGGAACAGCTTATCATACATCATCCAAAATAATCCTTGTTCTCCGGCGCAGCGGGCGGCCAAGGACAGATCCAAAGAATTTTCCTGCAAAGGCATATCTCTGAATATTATTTTAACACTATTTTTATATTTTGTCCCGATTTCCCTTATTTTTGGAAATGAATTTTTGGTGTGGTGGCAGGCAAAATCGCCGAATTCAACAATGGTTATTTTGGGATTTGCCGCGCCAATCCAGTAATTATTTTCGCCTTCAAATTTCGCGCGCGTTTGTTTATCCAGTTTATTATAATCTATTGATGTTTTTTTTGATGAATTTAATCGGTTGGCATTTATATATTTAACAGTGTGATAAATATAAAAACCGGAAGCGGTTAAAATTATTAAAAATATTGTTAAAACCGCGATCAATATTATTCCCCACCATTTTCTATACCAATGTTTATTCATTGTTGTTTATTAGTTGGATGAATGATAAAATAGTAATTACAAATCCGCGAATTGTGATTGGATTTGTAGATTTATAATTATTATATCATCTTTCTATGAATAAACAAAATTCAAACGGACTGCAGGAAGAGGTGGACGAAAAATACAAAAAACGGGAGAATAGAAAAAAGCAAAAAATGAAAGTAAGCGGCGCGAAAGTAAAGGATTTGCAGAAAATAATAAAGGGTTGCCGCCGAATGCCGCGGTAAAAACTGCAGTTCAAAGGCGGATAGTTCGCTAATCATAAAACAGCGAAATAAACGAACCGCCGGCAAGCGATTCGTTTTTATTTTGCGCCATTACGCGATTATGACGCGATTATGCTATAATATAAGCATGCTACTTAACTCTATTTCTATCTTACCATTAAAGAATTTGAATATAAATTACCCCAACTCCTTTTTATTAAAGAGGGGAATTATCAGATGCGCCGATAAATCCAGCTTAATCAAACCAAAATCGGCGTTAATTATGTTAATTTCGGTGTTTTCAGTTTTTTTCGCTTTCTATTTTTTAACGCCGGTTCCGCCTGTTTTCGCCGCCTCGTCCGACGCTATCGCCATCAGGGTGATTCCCAATCCCAATTATTATTCTCCTCTGCGCTGGTATGATGAACAAGGTTTTTCCGGCTCTCCGCAGATGTTGTCGGTGGACGGATACGACGCTATCCGCGACGGACGCACCGTCTATGTCAATGCCGCCAATATCAGCGGCGGCACCCTTTACGCCAATATTTATTTAATTTCATATAACCAAGACGCGGAAAAAGCCACTACCGACATATTCGGGCGTATTCTTAAGCATTGGAAATTCAATACCAATATAACCGGAATCGGCAATTGTGATCAAACAACCGGCAATGCTTGCCTTATTGACGCCGATTGCCCGCGCGGCGAATACTGTAATTCGCCCAAAGCCAAAATAATACGGGACACCAAGCGATTATCCGATTTGGCGGAAATTAATATCGCTTTGGAAAATTACAAAAACGCCCACGGCCGCTACCCGGTATTGTCCGCCGGCACTTATCTGCCCAATACCACCGTATCCACCTGGCCCAGCTGGAAAGATACATTTGCCAAAGAGCTAAAAATCCCGTTGCCGATTGATCCGATAAATAGGCTGGGAAGCTGTCCCGGCTACGATAAGACGACTTGCTGGAATAAAGAAACAAAGAAATTCGCTGATAGCGACGCAAGCGATCCTAATATCAATCCTCCTCCGGACAGCAATGTTTTTATTTACGCTTCCGCAAATCAAGGCGATAGCTACAATTTATGCTCCATTATGGGATCCGGCTATATCCAGGGAGCCGAACAAGGCGCTTGCTCCGACAGCGCTTCTAAAAATTACGAAGGCGGCGCGTCCAACCAAAAGCCCGAGTTTGCCGGCTCTATGCTCATCGGCCGTATCGGCGAAGAATTCAGCGGCTATATTACCGCTATTGACAAAGATGGCGACAAATTAAGCTGGAGCATCAACACCTCCGGAACGAATTGGAGCAGCTGGTCGGCGGCGCCGATATTAAAAGATTCATCCGCGCCCAACCAAAAAAAAGTTTACGCGGCCAAAGCCGGGCCGAAAGGAAATTACGAGTTTTCGGCCACTGTCAACGACGGCCGCGGCGAACCGAACAGCAAAACCACTCAAATATTCACCATTAAAATAACCAATGACGATCCCATAGTCAGCGCGGACAATGTGGTTTTCACGGCCAGTTCCACCAAGCCGGTAAATTTCAAATTCAGCGCCATCGGCAGAATAGCCAAATATCCGCTGACCTATTCGGTGTCTCGGCCATTGCCGCCGGCCATCCATGGATTGGGCGAAAGTTTTGCCAAAACCGGCAACACCTATTATTATAAAGTAAACGGATTTTTAAACGACAGCAATGTTTTCGCCTCTCCTAATTCCAAAAATGACTATAAATTTACTCTCACGGCGACAGACAGCGGCGGCGCCGCCGGCAAAGCCGATTTCACCGTTACCATCATCAACCATCCGCCTCAAATCGCGCTTTCCAACAGCTGTTTCGCCGATATGAGAATAAATAACCCCCATATTTGCAAAGTTACCGCGTCTGATCCGGAAAACAACAGCTTCACTTTTAGCCCTTTGTCCGGAGCGCCGGCGGGAATAAGCATTAATACCGATACCGGAGAAATCTCCGGAGCGCCGGAGGAATTGGGAATATTCACCGTTATCGTGAAAGCCGCGGACGAATACGGATACTCGTCGCAAACAAGCTACAAATTTTCCGTGAACAGCTATTGCGGCGACGGCATTATCAGAAGCCCGAACACGGAAGGAGTGTATGAATATTGCGATGACGCCAATACTATTGACGGAGACGGATGTTCATCTGACTGCGTAGTGGAAGACGGATGGGGATGCTTGGGCGAACCGTCCTTCTGCGTTAGATTCTGCGAGCTTAACTTTGAATTCCCCTGCATTTTTAAAAATTAATTATGTATAAATAAAGAATAATTTATAAAAACATATGATTATCAACAAAAAAGCAAAAAATCAAAACAGCGTTAACGCGGACCAAATCGCCAATCTGCGGTTAATGGAAAAACGCGTTAACAAATTAACCACGCGCCTCTGGGCGGGATTATTTATTCTGTTTATTATGATCGCGTCCGGCATTTTATTATTCGCCAATTTTTATTACGAGCAATTGGCTTTGGCATTGACCGGAAATTACACTATGACATCCGGAGACCTGCT
>QIIF01000056.1 GCA_003231075.1 Candidatus Falkowiibacteriota bacterium
AACTTTTGCCGGTATTGGCGAAGCTGGGCAATAAAATAGAACAGGATTTTTGGATATGAAAATTAGGACAGGCGCTTGATGTGGGCGAGGATATATTGCGGGAGACCATACGGCAATCCGCGCCAAAAACGCGCCCGGAATACCAAAAAAATACGCTGAATGGCGCTGTTGACGCGTCCGCGGAGACGAAGCCGCCGGTAAAGCAATCAAGGGAAGAGATGCTGTCCGAATTATTTATCGCTTTAATGCTGAAATTCCCGTCATTGGCGGAATACGCGATAAACCACATACAGCCGGATCAGGTTGCCGGCTTGCCCAACCAATCCCTTTACAGAAACATTATAATTTATTATAATAACCTTATTGATATTTGGACTCAAGAAGGAGGACAAGCAGAGCCGCCGCAAGTCAGTTATGGCGGATTTAAAATATGGCTTGAAAATTCCGAGGTTCAAGAAAATAAAGACGGCCAGCTAATATTATTAGACAAGCTGGCGCTTTTGGGTGATAAGGATTTTTTTGATTTTGAAATTGAGCAGGCGAAAAATGAAATCATTAAAATCGCCGTCATCTTAAAAAAACATTATTTACTGGATCGAAGAAAAGAAATCAATAAACTAATCGCGCAAGCCGAGGAAGAGGGAAATGAAGAATATATTAAAAGTTTAATGGAAGAATTTAAGCAATTGACTGATGAGATAGGGGAAGTTGGAAATTAAAAAAAGGCCGCGGAGACTAAGTCTCCAATTGGAGACTTAGTCTCTTGTAATTTGTATCATACTTCTATGATTAAAAAGAAAAAAACAATTAAAAAAACAGTTTCTAAAAAGAAAACTGTTAAAAAAGTGAAAAAGCCGGTTAAGCCGGCCGCTAAACCGAAGAAAACAAAACAAGCCGTTAAAAAAGTTAAAGCCGTGAAAAAAATCAGTAAAGCAAAAAAGGCCGTTAAAAAAAAAGTTAAAGCTCCGGCCAAAATTAAATCCAAGGCGGTTGCGGAGGAGCGTGAGATAATTAAGCCGACCGAAGAACAAGTTAATAATCTGCTTGCCAAGGGCAGGCAGCGCACTTTTATCACTGAAACAGAATTGCTGCACACTTTTTCCGAGATTGAGGAGTATGTTTTTGACTATGAATTGTTTTTGGAAAATATGGAAAAAAACGGTATCCGCATTATTGAGGATACGGGAGAATTTTTATCGGTTCCGGCGGCCGGGCAGAAAGCCGCCGCGATTCCAAAGAAAACTGAAATACCGGATTTAAGCTCGGATTCAATTCAGATGTATTTGAAAGAAATAGGCAAGGTGCCGCTGCTCAAGCAGTCGGAAGAAGTGGAGCTTGCCAAAAGAAAAGAAAAAGGGGACAAGGAAGCGGAGCGCCAAATTATAGAGGCGAATTTGCGTTTAGTTGTTTCCGTGGCGAAAAAATTTACCGGCGCCAAAGGGATGAGTTTGTTGGATTTGATCCAAGAGGGGAATATCGGATTATTCCGCGCCGTGGAAAAATTTGAATACCGCAAGGGCTATAAATTTTCCACTTACGCCACTTGGTGGATCAGGCAGGCGATTACGCGCGCTTTGGCGGACCAGTCGCGGACCATCCGCATTCCGGTGCATATGGTGGAAACAATAAACAGATTCCAGCAAGTCCAGCGCCGCCTTATCCAGGATTTGGGGCGCGAACCCATGCCGGAAGAGATTGCCGCGGAAATGGGAGAAGATATTGAAAAAGTCGGGCATGTGATTAAAATATCCCAAGACACTATTTCTCTGGAAACTTCCGTGGGAGAGGATGAAGAAGATTCAACCTTGGAGGATTTTATTGAGGATGTAAAGAGCGTCACACCCGACCGCGCCGCCGCTTTGGAATTGCTGAAGGATTATGTGCATGATGTAATATCCCAGCTCTCCCCCCGCGAGCAAAAAATATTGGAAATGCGTTTCGGCCTGACGGACGGAATAGCCCATACATTGGAAGAGGTGGGCAAGGAATTTGAAGTCACCCGCGAACGAATTCGCCAAATTGAAGCCAAGGCATTGGAAAGAATAAGAAAATACAAAGGAATCAACAAACTGAGGGACTATTAAATAACAGTTAACTTTTAACATTTAACAGTTAACTGTTATTATTGACATTTAGGTAAATATAGTTTAATATATTTTTAGTCCCGAACGCGGGATTTTTAGTTTAAAATTGAATATTATAGTTAATGGTTAATTGTTAAAAGTTAACTGTTAATAATATTCCCGGGTAGCGCAGCGGTAGCGCAGTTGACTGTTAATCAATTGGTCGTCGGTTCGAATCCGACCCCGGGAGCAAAACAATAAAACAGGCATTTCGCCTGTTTTATTGTTTTGTTTCTGCGGGTTGTTTCGACCGACGATGTTTGCGGGTGGGGCTTCCGCCCCTTCGAATCCGACCCCGGGAGCAACGTGAAAATAGTAAATAGTTTTTTGGATTTATAATTTTTTCTAGCTTCATTTAAAGTGTTTAAGCAC
>QIIF01000162.1 GCA_003231075.1 Candidatus Falkowiibacteriota bacterium
TACGATTTTGGTTATGGTCGCGACCGGCTCTAAGTATGAGAATAAAAGCAATAGCGGCATTTCCCATTTTTTGGAGCATATGTTTTTTAAGGGCACGAAGAAGCGGCCGAATGCTTTAGCGATAACCGGCGAATTGGACAGCGTGGGCGGCGTGTATAACGCTTTTACCGGCAAGGAATATACCGGTTTTTGGGTGAAGGTTGATGCCGCTAAAATCGGTTTGGCAATGGATGTGGTGAGCGATATGCTTCTTAATTCCAAAATGGAGTCAAATGAAATAGAGCGTGAGAAGGGAGTGATTATGGAAGAAATAAATATGTATCAGGATAATCCCATAATGCATATTGAAGATTTGTTTGAGGAGTGTTTATACGGCGACCAGCCGGCCGGCTGGGATACTATCGGCACTAAAGAAAATGTTTCGCGGTTTAAGAAGAAAGATTTTGTTGATTATTTTAAAGCCCAATATGGAGCTCAGAATATAATTGTTTGCGTCGCTGGAAACATGGGAATTACGAATTACGAATTACGAATTACGAATTTATTAAAGAGGTATTTTTCTAAATTAAAGAGGTCGGAACAGGCAAAGAAATTATCAGTGATTGAAAAACAGGAAAAGCCGAAAATTAAAACTCTTTACAAAAAAACCGATCAGGCGCATTTATCTTTGGGCGTCCGCGCTTTTTCTCTTGGGCATAAGGATGAATTTGTGTTGAAGGTCCTATCAATAATTCTTGGCGGTTCAATGAGTTCTCGCTTGTTTTTGGAATTGCGCGAGCGGCGCGGACTGGCTTATTATGTTAATACTGCCAGCGAGCTTTACACCGATTCCGGCTACGCGACCACTCAGGCCGGAGTGCCGGTTGATAAATTTCAACAAGCTGTCGGAGTAATTTTAAAAGAATACAGAAAGTTAAAAACAGAGTTAGTGGAGAAAAAAGAATTGCAAAGAATCAAAGATTTAATCAAAGGCCGTTCTATTATACAGTTGGAAGCGTCGGATAATGTCGCCAGCTGGTACGGCAAGCAGGCGATTTTGCGGAATCGCGTTTTCCCGCCGGAATATTATTTTAAAAAGATAAACGAAATAAGCGCTTACGATATACGCAGAGTGGCGCGGGAGATTTTCGTGGATAAAGGATTGAATTTAGCGGTAATCGGACCGTATCGCCAATTAAAAATTAAGAATTTTGAATTATGAACATAAAGAAAGAGAAATTTAGCAAAGGCGAGATAATGATTTACGAGACCTCTAAAAAAGAGGTTGAGTTGAAGGTGCGGCTGGAGAATGAAACCGTATGGTTAGACGCGCATCAGATGGCGCTGATTTTTGGCGTTAACCGTCCCGCGGCCGTAAAACATATAAAAAATATATACGCGACCGGCGAACTTGATAAAAATTTAACCTGTTCCATTTTGGAACAGGTTGCCGCCGATGGAAAAATTAGAAAAATGAATCTTTACAATTTGGATATGATTATTTCCGTGGGCTACCGTGTGAATTCCAAGCGCGCTACCCAGTTTAGGGTTTGGGCTACCAAGATATTGAAAAACTATCTTTTGAAGGGATATGCTGTTAATCAAAAACAACTTTTGGAAACAAAAGAAAAATTTCAGGAACTTAAAACGGCGATTGCCTTTTTGCAAGAAAAAGCCGGCAAAACACAGCTTAGAGGGCAGGAAAAAGAAATTTTGGGGTTATTGGCGGGGTACTCAAAAACATTAAGCATTTTAGAGCAATATGACAAAGGCATGCTGGAAAAACCAAAAGGCAAGAAAGCGGAATTTGTTTTGGAATATGAAAAATGCCGCCAAGTAATCGCTCGGATTAAGAAAGAATTAATCGCTAAAAAAGAAGCCGGCGATATTTTTGGCACGGAAAGAAGCGGCGCGTTTGAAAGCATTATTAAAAATCTTTATCAGACATTCGGCGGAAAAGAATTATACAAAACACTTGAAGAAAAAGCCGCGCATATTTTATATTTAACCATCAAAGACCATCCATTCTCCGACGGCAACAAGCGCATCGGCTCGTTTTTATTCGTGTATTTTCTGGATAAGAATAATTATCTTTACCGCGAAACCGGCGAAAAGAAAATTAACGATAACGCCCTAACCGCGCTGGCGCTTTTAATAGCCGAAAGCGATCCGAAAGAAAAAGAAGTGTTAATTAAAATAGTTATTAATCTAATTTCTAGCTGAATATAATGAGGGTTAGATTTAAGATTAAAGATTTAAGTTGAAAGATTTTTGTAGCCCATTCAATTATTCTTGTCATTCCGGGAAGCGCAGCTTATCCGGAATCCAGGAGGGGGCCGCAAAATTGCCGGTATTAAAATGTCCGCGGTATAAAAGAAGCTTATGCCGTTAAACCCTGGATTCCCGCTCGCGGGCGGGAATGACAGAATAATTTTTTCATTTACAATATTACAGTATATGGTAAATGAAAAAAATTATAATTAACATTATGCAAAATATTATTTATAAAAAATT
>QIIF01000102.1 GCA_003231075.1 Candidatus Falkowiibacteriota bacterium
TGGGCGGATGCGTGCGGGATTTGCTATTGGGTAAGGCGCCTAAAGATTGGGATATAACCACGAACGCCCGTCCGGAGGAGATTTTGAAAGTTTTTTTGGAAGGAAAATATGAGAATATTTTTGGAACAGTTTTAATTCTGGTTAAAGATAAAAACGGCAACACAGAAGATGTCGTTGAGATTACAACTTACCGTTCTGAGCAGGGTTATAGCGACAGGCGGCATCCGGATGAGATTAGATTTGAAGATAGCTTGGATAAAGATTTAGAGAGGAGAGATTTCACTATCAACGCGATGGCTATGGGTCGCGCAACGCATAACGCGCAACGCATAACGGACAAAGAAGAAAAAAATAATCGTTACGCGTTACGCGTTACGCGTTATGAGATTAAAGATTTATTCGGAGGCCAAAAAGACATTAAGAAAAGAATAATTCGGGCTGTGGGCGAGCCGATTGACAGATTTAAAGAAGACTCTTTGCGGATGATGCGGGCAATCAGATTTTCCTGCCGGCTTGGTTTCGCGATTGAGCCGAAAACACAAAGGGCGATTAAAAAGATGGCGGGCGGAATTAAATTTGTTTCCCAGGAAAGAATTCGCGATGAGCTTATTAAGATTTTAGAATCGGACAGAGCGTACGAAGGCATTATGCTTTTGCATGAAACAAAACTGCTCCAATATATTTTATCTGAGTTGGAGCGGGGGATTGGAGTGGGGCAGAATCGCCACCACACTTATACGGTCTTTAAACATTCTGTTTTAAGTTTAAAGTATTGTCCGAGCAAGGATTGGAGAGTAAGATTCGCTTCGCTTCTTCATGATATCGCCAAACCGCAAACAAAGAAATTAATAAAAGGGGATTATACTTTTTATAATCATGATATAGTTGGCGCGAAAGTGGCTAAAAAAATTATGTCGCGTCTGAAATTTTCCAATGATGATACGCAAAAAATCGTGAATTTAATTAAAAACCATATGTTTTATTATAATGTTGACGAGGTTACGGCCAGCTCGGTAAGAAGATTAATCGTTAAGGCGGGAAAAGATAATTTAAAAGATTTAATTGATATTAGGATCGCCGACCGTCTTGGTTCCGGCGTACCCAAGGCAAAGCCGTATAAACTTCGTCATTTGGAATATATGATGGAGAGGGTGCAGAAAGATCCGATTTCAGCGAAGATGCTTAAAATAAACGGGGATGATTTAATAAAGTTTTTAAAAATAAAGCCGGGTCCGAAAATCGGCGCGATTTTGGATGTTTTATTATCGGATGTGATTGAAGACCCGAAATTAAATGATAAAAAATATTTGGAGAGCAGAAGCAAAGAGTTGAATAAAATGGATTTGGCGTCGTTGCGCGCAAAAGCAAAGGAAAAAATAGAAGAGAAAAAAATGGAAGATGACAGAGAGTTAAAGGAGGAGTTTTGGGTAAAATAGATATTGTGGTATAATTAAGTTTATAAAGTTTATAAAGTAGAAAGTTATCAAGTTCATCAAGTTTATTATATGAAATATGATGTTGTTACAATCGGCGGGGCTACCGAGGATATTACCTTTTATACGGGAGAAGGGGTGCTTATTTCCAATAAAAATGATATTTTACGGCAGAAATTGCTGGCCTTTGAGTATGGGACAAAGATTAAGATTGATAATTCGCATTCCACATTCGGCGGCGGGGCGGCTAACGCGGCTGTTAGCTTGTCAAAACTCGGGTTTAAGGCGGCCGTTTTAATCGCGGTCGGACGCGATATCAGGGGCAAGGAAATTTTGGATAATTTAAAAAATAACGGCGTTGATATAAAATTGGCGCAAAAGAAAAAAAATATTGAATCCGGATTTTCGTTTTTGCTCGTCGGTAATGACAATGAGCATATTGTTTTTTCAAATCGCGCGGCGAACAGTGAATTACGAATTACGAATTACGAATTACGAATATTGAAAAATACTAAGTGGATTTATCTTACTTCTTTATCCGGAGATTGGCGGGAAGTTTTAGAAAAGATTTTCGCGGGGCCCGCGAAAATAGCGTGGAATCCCGGGCATATTCAGCTTAACAGCGGTTATAACGCTATTGGAAAATATTTAAAAAATACGGAAGTTTTAATAGTAAACAAAGACGAAGCCATAGAGCTTGTCGTGTCAAAAAAATTATTTAAAAAGAAATCGTTTAGATTTTTAAATAAAATTGAAAATTTGATTAAGATTATCCATTCTTGGGGGCCGCAGATTGCCGTGGTTACAAACGGAAAATACGGCGCTTACGCTTATGACGGCAAGAAATTATACCGCCAGCCGATTATTAAAGAAACAAAAAGAGTTGACACTACCGGCGTCGGCGACGCTTTCGGTTCTTCGTTTGTCGCCGGGCTGGAGTTGTACGGCGGAGACATTGATAAGGCGATGCATTTGGCGGCGAGAAATTCCGCGTCGGTTATAAGTGAACAGGGGGCGCAGAATGGATTGCTTAGCAAAAAAGAA
>QIIF01000124.1 GCA_003231075.1 Candidatus Falkowiibacteriota bacterium
ATAAAATAAAAACATTCATACTTTATAAACTTTATAACTTTATGAACTTTTAACTCGTTTTAAATCCTATCTCTTTCTCCGGAGCCACCGATTCTTTAATTTCTCCGAATCTATCTTCATACTTTTTTAAATTCTCGGCTAAGGCCGCGACAATTCTTTTATAATGCCCCGGATTGGTCATAATTTTTCCGGTTACTCTTCCGGATCCGCCCATAATGCTTAAAAACATAAGCTGGAACTCATCCTTGTTGTGATTAACCTGCATCGCGTTAGCGTATTCCGCTCCCGGAATATTATCCGCGATTTTAATCTCTTGTTTGCCCTGCTGGGGCTGCGGTTGATTTGCCATAAAATTTCGTAAAACGCGCAACGCATAACTCGTAACGCGGTAATTTATTATATCCGGCCTTGCCAAAGTTTCCGACGAGGCCGGATATGTTAATTTATTATTTTATTATCTATCGGTAAAATGCCGAAGCTATCAACTAATAGCCCCGGCAAAGCTAAAATTATTTATTTCTTTCCATCATCTTTTTTCTCTTCAAATTCGCCCTCAACCGGCCCCTCGCCTTTCTTCTCGCCTTCCCGCGCTGAATCAGTTGAAGCATCGCCTTCCTTTGGCTGTTCTCCTCCGGGCTGCGCTCCGGCGTCTGCTCCCGGCTGGGCTTGTTGCTGGTACATTGCGGTTCCGATTCTCTGCGCCACCACATTTAATTCTTCCATTTTTTTCTTCATTTCGTCATACTGATCGGTGTCTTTGATTTTTTTCAAAGCTTCCAGTTTTTCTTCCAACTCTTTTTTATCTTCCGGCTTCATCTTATCGCCTGATTCTTTTAACAATTTCTCGGTCGTAAACACAACCGCTTCCGTTTGGTTTTTCATTTCAATATTTTCCTTTTTCTTTTTGTCTTCTTCCGCGTGCGCTTCGGCGTCTTTTTTCATTTTTTCAATTTCTTCCTTGGAAAGTCCGGAAGAAGCGGTAATGGTAATATGCTGTTCTTTGCCGGTTCCTTTGTCTGCCGCCTTAACATTTAATATGCCGTTGGCGTCAATGTCAAAACTCACTTCAACTTGCGGAACTCCGCGCGGCGCGTTGGGAATGCCGTCCAATATAAATCTTCCCAAATTTTTGTTATCAGCCGCCATCGGGCGTTCTCCCTGCACAATATTAATTTCCACCGAAGTTTGCCCGTCGGCCGCTGTTGAAAATACCTGTGATTTTGAAGCCGGAATTGTGGTGTTTTTTTCAATTAGAGGCGTAGCTACTCCTCCTAAAGTTTCAATGCCAAGAGTTAACGGCGTAACATCCAAAAGCAAAACATCCTTAACATCGCCCTGTAATACTCCGGCCTGCACCGCGGCGCCCATCGCCACCACTTCATCCGGATTAACATTTAAATTCGGCTCTTTGCCAAAAAATTCCTTAACTTTTTGCTGAACCAAAGGCATGCGGGTCATACCGCCGACCAAGATAACTTCTTCAATGTCTTTGGTTTCAAAACCGGCGTCTTTTAACGCCGTTCTGCACGGCTCAATGGTTTTTTCAACCAAATCCCCCACCAATTCTTCCAGCTTGGCGCGAGTCATCTTCATAACCAAATGCTTTGGTCCGCTCGCGTCGGTAGTGATAAACGGCTGGTTGATTTCCGTTTCCATTGTGGTTGACAATTCAATTTTCGCTTTTTCCGCGGCTTCTTTAATTCTTTGCAAAGCCAAAGTATCCCCGGTTAAATCAAGCCCTTGGTCTTTTTTAAATTCATCAATAATCCATTTAATAATTACTTGATCAAAATCCTCGCCGCCCAAATGGGTATCGCCGTTAGTTGATTTTACTTCAACCGTATCTTCGGCTATATCCAAAATAGAAACATCAAAAGTTCCACCGCCTAAATCGTAAACCGCGATCTGCTGTCCCTTTTTCTTGTCAAAACCATAAGCAAGCGCCGCCGCGGTCGGCTCGTTGATGATTCGTTTCACTTCCAATCCCGCGATCTGCCCAGCGTCCTTGGTCGCCTGCCTTTGCGAATCGGAAAAATAAGCCGGCACGGTAATTACCGCTTCGGTGATTTTCTCGCCCAACTTGGCTTCGGCGTCGGCTTTCAGCTTTGATAAAATCATAGCCGAAACTTCTTGCGGCGAATATTCCTTGTCCCCCATTTTAACTTTTACGCCTTCACCCGCCTGCACGATTTTAAAAGGCACGGTATTAATGTCCCTCTGCACTTCTTCGTCCGAAAATTTGCGTCCGATAAGACGCTTAACGGCATACACCGTATTTTCCGGATTAGTTACAGCCTGCCTTTTCGCGGTCTGCCCCACCAATCTTTCGCCGTTCTTGGAAATAGCAACGACAGAAGGAGTAGTCCTATTCCCCTCGGCATTTTCCAAAATCTTCGGCTGTCCCC
>QIIF01000144.1 GCA_003231075.1 Candidatus Falkowiibacteriota bacterium
TAAACCTCACCCAAGCCGACACTATTATCTCGTCAAATAATATAACTCAAGACACAATATGGACTCCGGAAGGAAGCCCATATTTTATTAGAGAGACTATTATCATTCAGGAAGGAATAACGCTAACCATAGAACCGGGCGTAATCGTGAAATTCAGGCAAAACAGCTTAATCGCCAACGGAACATTAAATGCCTCCGGCGAAGAAAATAACCCCGTTATTTTTACCTCAATAAACGACGACTCAAGCGGCGGACAAACCGTCCCGTGGTCAAACGGAGACCCGGCGCCCGGGGATTGGGGCGCCCTTAAAACAGGCGATAACGGCAAAATAAATTTAAACTACGCCGTCATAAGCTACGGCGGACAAGACGCGATATATCTGGCAAATCATAGAAATATAATCAAACAAAACACCGCCAACGCCCAAGCTGCTTTAACCATCGGCGCCATCACCGCTTTCGGCGGCGAAATAACGATTAAAAATTCGGAAATCAAAAACAACCTCATAGCCGTTTTAGCCGAATTCATGCCTAAAATATCCATTTCCGCTTCCAAAATATACGGCAACACAGATGACGGAATAATCGGTTATAATCTTATATATCCGATCAATGCCGCCAATAATTGGTGGGGCGACGACTCCGGCCCCTACAATTCAACCCTTAATCCCGGAGGCAAAGGCGACAGCGCCAGAGGCGATGTCATTTTTGATCCCTGGATCGGCAAAAACAAAAAACAAACCCTTGACCCGGTGATTATCGTGCCGGGGATTATGGGGAGTTGGAATATTAGTGGTAAGTGGGAATTAGACCCAATTTTAAATACTTATGATAATCTATGGAAAGCGTTAAAGCTGGCAGGGTACACGGAAGGAAAAACTTTATTCGCATTTCCTTATCAGTGGCGCTTGTCTAATAGCTATACCGCTGATTTGCTGAAAGAGAAAATAGATGATGTGAAAGAAATTTGTGATTGCGATAAAGTGGATATAGTGGCGCATAGTATGGGCGGGTTGGTCGCTAGGAGTTATATAGAAGGGGACTATTACGAGGATGATATTGACCAGTTAATATTTTTAGCTACTCCGCACAAAGGCGCGACTAACGCGTATTTAACTTGGGAGGGTGGAGATCTTGGTCCAAAAGCATTAGATAAATTGAGACAAAAAATTCTTACTCTTGAAGCGATAGGTAATGGCTATGGTGGCGTGTTTCAGTATATTAGAGGATTGCCGATGCAGTCCGTGCAAGAGCTTTTGCCGATTTATAATTATCTGCGAGATAAAGACACAATGGAATTAAGGACTTACCCCAATAATTATCCTATTAATACATTTTTAGAGCTTCTTAATAATCCTAACCAATTAGATAATTTAAATAGTATAAATATTACCAACATTTTAGCTGATGCCGGCGCCAGCAGCACTATAAATAATTTAAGAGTGGTGGATAAACTTTTTCTTTTGGGTATGTGGGAGCATGGTTATCCGGAACATTATGGTATGCCGTTTACCGATCATGGCTTAGAATATAGCGTGGGAGACATTACCGTGCCGAAACGCAGTAATAATGATTTTATGGAGCTGGATAATGTGGTTATTAGTAACAGCAGCCACAATGGTATAGTAACAGACGCGCAAAAACAAATCATTAAAGAATTAACCGGCGTTGAGCCGACCAAAGAAGTGAGGATGAATATTTTTAAGAAATTTTTATTGGTGCGTATTTTTTCACCGGCTGATTTCGCGGTAATCGCGCCTGACGGGAAAAAAATCGGAAAGGATTTTACAACAAAAGAAACGGTTAATGAAATTGCCGGCGCATTTTATTCCGGCTTTGACAGCGATATAGAATTTGCGGTTATTCCAGATCCTTTGGATGGGGAATATAAAGTAAAATTAGAAGGAACAGGAGACGGAGAATACACATTAAGTATGAGTTTTATTGACGAGGAGCAGGATATTGACAGTGATTTTACCGGCAATATTTTAACTGGGCAAAGCCAGCAGTTTACCTTGGTTTATAATAATGAAGAGGAGGAACCGATCAGCGGTTTAGAGCCGATTGATAATATTCCGCCGGTGATTGTCATCAATTCTCCCTTGCCCAACGAGCAATATTTGCATGACGAAGCATTAAATATTGATTATAACATAACCGATGATTTTTCCGGAGTAGCCGGCGCGACCGTAATGCTCAATAATCAAATTCTATCCACCACCACGGTTGATTTGTTTGGCTATGGTATAGGAATAAATACTTTAAGCATTGCCGCCGCGGACAATGCCGGCAATCAATCCAAGTTATCGGTTGATTTTGAGATTATCGCCAATATCAGCAGCACTGCTGCCGATATAGAGACGATTTATGAAAGAGGCTGGATAACAAAAAA
>QIIF01000046.1 GCA_003231075.1 Candidatus Falkowiibacteriota bacterium
GTCCAATAAATCAAGCTCTTTCCTTGTTTTTAAAATTAAATTACTATATCCTTCTTGCTCCAGTTTTTTAACCAGCGCCGAGCCGACCAATCCTTGGTGTCCGGCGATGTAGATTTTAGATTTTCTGTTCATATATTATTTCTATCGGCCTTTAGGCCGGGTTTCGCGGCTTTAGCCGCGGTAGGATAGTCCCGACAGGCGGCTAAAGCCGCGAAACCCGAGCTAAAGCTCGGTAGAAGTATTGTTTGGTTTAAATCCGCCGTTCATATATTATTTCTACCGGCCTTTAGGCCGGGTTTTGCGGCTTTAGCCGCGATGGACAATCTTGACAGGCGGCTAAAGCCGCGAAACCCGAGCTAAAGCTCGGTAGAAGTATTATTTGGTTTAAATCCGCCGCTCTTTAAGTGAACTTCTTTTTTCGCTTCCTCTAAATCGTTTTCCACCATTTCTTTTACAAGATTATCAAAACTTATTTTCGCCTCCCATCCCAAAATTTCTTTCGCCTTTTTCGGGTCGCCAAGCAGCGACTCAACTTCCGTCGGCCTGAAATATTCAGGGTCAATTTCTATAATTGTTTTACCGGTTCGCGCGTCAACTCCTTTTTCTTCCGCGCCTTCGCCCTGCCATAAAATTTCAATTTTCAATTTTCTGAAAGCTATTTCGCAAAATTCTTTTACTGAGTATTGTTCTCCGGCCGCGATTACAAGGTCATACGGTTTTTCTTGCTGCAGCATAAGATGCATCGCCCTGACATAATCCTTAGCATGCCCCCAGTCTCGTTTGGCGTTAACATTTCCAAGATACAGCTTGTCTTGCAAGCCCAGTTTTATCCTCGCGGCCGCCCGCGTTATTTTTCTAGTGACGAATGTTTCTCCGCGGCGGGGGGATTCGTGATTAAAAAGAATGCCGTTGCACGCGAAAATTCCGTACGCCTCGCGGTAGTTTACCGTAATCCAATAGGCGTAAAGTTTGGCGGCGCCGTACGGGCTGCGCGGATAAAATTTTGTGTTTTCATTTTGGGGCGGGGGAGCGGCGCCGAACATTTCCGAGGTGGACGCCTGATAAAATTTTGTTTTTTTCTCAAGTCCGAGCAATTTGATCGCCTCAAGAATTCTTAATGTCCCGAGCGCGTCGGAATTGGCGGTATATTCGGGAGTTTCAAAAGACACTTTTACATGGCTTTGCGCGCCGAGATTATATATTTCATCGGGGCGGATTTCCTGAATTATTCTTATTAAATTTGTTGAATCGGTCAGATCGCCGTAATGCATAATAAACTTTCTGCCTTTTTCGTGCGGATCAATGTATAAATGGTCAATTCTGCCGGTATTAAAAGAAGACGAGCGGCGCTTAATGCCGTGCACCTCATAACCTTTTTCTAATAAAAGCTCAGCCAAATATGAGCCGTCCTGGCCTGTGATTCCCGTTATTAAAGCTTTCTTCATAAAATATAATCCGAATGACCCGAATTGTAATCCGAATGACCCGAATTGTAATCCGAATGACCCGAATTTTATACTTTGTAACTTTATAAACTTTTAACTCTCTCTTACCATTTATTAATCTTATTCACAATTTTCTTTTTTATGTTTAAGTAAGATTTAACCGCTTTTTTTTCTACTTTCGGAGATACTAAACGCAGTATTTCTTTGCCCAATATTCTGTATTGCCCGCCCACTTTGTTGGCTTTTATCAATCCGTTTTTCAGCATTCGTTTAATAGTGCTATTGCTTATTTTCAATAGTTTTTGCGTTTCGTTGGTTGTGTAAACCGCGTTGGGCTTTATTTCATTATTATCCATATAATTTATTATATCAAAGTGTCAAAAGGTGTCAATAGGTGTCTGTTGATTATTTTATGGTTTTTTGTTATTATGATGTGTATAATCCTAATGCCCCGAATGACTATCCGAATGCCCCGAATGCGAATGTATAGTTCGCTCCGGGCTATGGAACGGCTGTTCGCCTTATTATTTAACATAAATTTTACTTGCTAATCAGGGCGGATGCTATTCGTCCCTGCGATGGCGCGGAATACAATATATGAAGGAATTACAAGTTAGCGGAGATATTATGCAAGATGCGGAAAATATTGTTAACGGCGCTTATGCGCCGCTTGGCGGGTTTTTGCGTGAAAAAGATTTTCAATCCGTTTTAGATAATATGCGGTTAGATAACGGGAAAGTGTGGAGTATTCCTATTGTTCTGGATATTAATGAGGAGGATTATGAAAAATTAAAAAAAGAGAGTAATATTGTTTTAATGGATAAAAATGGCGGGAGAATGGCGGCGCTTAATAATATTGAAATTTATAAATATGACAAGAAAGAATTCGCGCG
>QIIF01000134.1 GCA_003231075.1 Candidatus Falkowiibacteriota bacterium
TAGAAAGTTTATCAAGTAGAAAGTTTATCAAGTAGAAAGTTTATCAAGTAGAAAGTTTATCAAGTAGAAAGTTTATCAAGTAGAAAGTTTACAAACTTGATAAACTTGATAAACTTGATAAACTTGATAAACTTAATAAACTCTCTACTAAAATTTTATGTTGCTAACTTTAATTGTTTTTATAATAGTTTTAAGTGTCCTTGTTTTTGTTCATGAGCTGGGGCATTTTTGGGTTGCGCGTAAATTCGGCGTTAAGGCCGAGGAGTTTGGCATTGGATTTCCGCCGCGCGCTTTCGGGATTTATAAAAATAAAGACGGTAAATGGAAAAAAATTATCGGCAACAAACAAGTGGATGACGCCGCGGATACTATTTATTCCGTTAACTGGTTTCCTTTGGGAGGTTTTGTTAAATTAGGCGAAGATGAAGAAGGAGGAGATAATCCTAATCATTTTACCAATAAAAAAATATGGCAGAGAGTATCTATAATATCGGCCGGCGTAATAATGAATATTATTTTAGCCGCGATTTTAATTACTGTCGGTTTTATGATGGGGTTGCCGCAATCGTTGGATAATACCGGCCATAGCGCTCAAATTTATGATAAAAAAATTCAGATTGTTGAAGTTATGCCGGATTCTCCGGCGCAGGCAGCCGGTTTGCAAATAGGTGATGTAATTGCCGGCATTAACGGCAAACAATTTATCGGTTATAAAGATTTGCAAAAGTTTGTTAACAATCATACTGGCGAGGAATTATCATATAGCATTAAACGCGATCAAAAAGAAATAACGAAAAATATTAAGCCGGTTATAATGAAAGAAACAGGCGCCGGCGGCGTAGGAGTGGGTATTATTGAAACCGGCATAGTTAAATATCCGTTTTTTACGGCAATTTGGGAGGGAATTAAAACAACAATATTTTTAACATGGGCTATAATTATAGCTTTTTACGAATTGATTAAAGGATTGGTAATGGGCCATGGAATGAGCGCTGATATTGCCGGACCCGTTGGTATTGCCGCGATGACCGGCCGGGTGGCGCGAATGGGTTTTGTCTATATTCTGCAGTTTACCGCCCTTTTATCAATTAATCTGGCTATAATTAATTTTCTGCCCTTTCCGGCATTGGACGGAGGCAGAATTGTGTTTTTATTTATTGAAAAAATAAAGGGATCGCCGGTAAAAAGAGAGTTAGAAGCCGCTATTCATAATATTGGTTTTGCTTTGTTGATGTTGTTGATTTTAGTTGTCACTTTTAAGGATGTCGCTAAATTCGGATATTGGTTTAAAATGATATGGGATAAAGTGGCAGGATAATAATTATTTACAGCCCCGCATAATACAAATATTTAAAAATAAAACAAAAATAACAAAAATATGAGTGATGAAAATAAAAATAAAATTTCCGGTTATGCTGATGATTTTGATGATATTAATGAAGATAACAGCGAATTGGAAGAAGATAAAGAGATTTTTTTAGATGATTTTTTTGAATCAGCTTCAGATAATAAAGCAGATGATGAAAGAGAAATAAACAACGAGGAAGAAACGGGAAGCGGTGAAGATTTAGGCGGCGCGCCGCAAAATAATTCGGACGGATCGGCGCGCGACAGCGTAGTTATGCCTAAATCAAAAGTGATTTTGGCGAAGAAATTGCTTTCCAATATCAGAGAAAACAGCGAGGAATTATCCAATATATTATCCGATTTTATTACGGAAGAGGATGAAGCGTTAATCGGGATCGGGCAGGCGGCTGATGAAAATTTTAAGCCAAATGAAAACAGCGAAGGAGCCGGTAAAATTATTGAAGGTGTTTTTGACGGCGAGAATATGGTTGGGCCGGACGGCAAGCAATATAGCGTGCCGGCTAATTACGCGTCTAAATCAAAGATGGTTGAAGGCGATATTTTAAAATTAACCATTACCTCCGGGGGGACATTTATCTATAAGCAGATAAGGCCGATAGAGCGGTCGCGCGTGATTGGGATATTGGAAAAGAGCGATGATGGAGATTTTTATGTCCATAATAGCGGCCGCAAATGGCGCGTCTTGCCGGCAAGCGTCACTTACTTCAAGGGAGAGCCGGGCGACGAAACGGTAATATTGGTTCCAAAATCAGGTAAAAGCAAATGGGCGGCGGTTGAGAATATCGTAAGAGTTAAGAGTTTATCAAGTAGAAAGTTTATCAAGTAGAAGCTTGATAAACTTGATAAACTTGATAAACTTGATAAACTTGATAAACTTGATAAACTTGATAAACTTGATAAACTTGATAAACTTGATAAAC
>QIIF01000041.1 GCA_003231075.1 Candidatus Falkowiibacteriota bacterium
TTTAAATTTTATTTAGATTATGTGAAATGTACAAATTTAATATTAAATCATATAAAAAATACGATATACTGTCAACCATTAGTCTTGTCTCATGCAAGATGAGCCCGAAATGGATGTGGGTTTCTCACGCAGAGTGAGCCCGAAATAGGTATAAATTTGTCATTTTTACCAATTAAAGCTAAAATTGGGTAAGATGGTTGTCTATGACGATAACCATTATGAACAATTCAACGGCCTTGAGTCTGGCTGAAATAAAAGGCTTTTTAAAATCATCCGATAGTTTTAAGTTTAAAAGCGTTTCCCGCGGTGAACGCAATGAATGGATTCAGGCGGTAATAATGCATCACAGGTATTTGAAATGCCGGCGGCGGGATAAAATTATTCTGCGCCGGTATATGATGAAAATGACCGGCCTGTCCAAAGCGCAAATTACCAGATTAATTTACGATTACAAAAAACGCGCGACATTAAAGCCGAAAGAATACACGCGCAATGTTTTTGAAAAAATATACGGCAAGGCGGATATTGAACTGCTGGCTAAAGTTGACAACGCCCATGAGCGCCTTTCCGGTCCGGCTACAGCGGAAATAATGAGTGATGAATTCAACCTGTTCGGCAACACTGAATTTGAATGTTTAAAAGATATTTCAGTAGCCCATCTATACCGGCTAAGGGGAACTCCGCGCTACCGCGAAAACACAAAAACATTTTCCAAAACCAAACCGATTCAGGCGAATATCGGCGAAAGGAGAAAGCCGGAGCCAAGCGGAAAACCCGGCTATTTATGCGTAGATACGGTGCATCAGGGCGATAAAGAGGGTGAAAAGGGCGTTTACCATATTAATATGGTTGACATGGTTACGCAGTATGAATTTGTAGGAGCCGTGAAAGCGATTTCGGAATGTTTTATGGAGAAAGTTTTAAATGATCTGATTGAGCAATGCGATTTTGAAATCGTAGAATTCCACGCCGACAACGGATCGGAATATATTAATAAAGTGGTGGCCAAGCTGTTAAACAAATTATTGATTAAACTGACAAAATCCAGGCCGAGAAAATCAAACGACAACGCGCTGGTGGAAACCAAGAACGGAGCTGTTGTCAGAAAGCATATGGGATATATCCATATTCCGAGAAGCAAGGCGGATGAAATCCATGAATTTTACAAAAATCATTTTAACGACTACCTGAATTACCACCGTCCCTGCGCTTTCCCGAAAATCACGATAGACAAGCGAGGCAAAGAAAAGAAAACTTATCCGAGAGAAAACTATATGACGCCGTACGCTAAATTAAAATCACTTCCCAATGCTGAACAATATTTAAAACAGGGGGTCGCGTTTGAACAGATGGATAAAATCGCTTACGCGATGAGCCATACCGAATACGCTAAAATCATGCAAAATGAAAAAACAAAATTATTTAACAAATTATTCAAATAGACGATTATCAAACTAAAATGGTTTCGCCATTTCGGGCTCATCTTTCAATGAGAAAATACTGGGTTTCGTTAAATTTGCGTAAAAGTGGATAAATAGTGGAAAAGGCGGGCTTGCGAAAATTAAATTCTTAATGTAGTATTAATAATAGTAATAGTAAACCTTATTCCTATGCCTCCCCGCCGTTAAATATTTAACCATATTTTCTTACCCTCACAGCGTTAAATAAGAAAATAAGAGCAAGAATAAAAATAAGAATATTTATCCTATTTTTCTTATTTATCTTTTTATTCTTATTTCTACTATATGGCTAATGAAATTAGGGAAAAACTTCCGCCGCAAAATCTTGAAGCGGAACATCATTTCTTGGGCTGTCTCCTGATTGATAAAGACGCTATTATTAAAGTCGCGGATATTATCCATGAAAATGATTTTTACAAAGACAGCCATAAAATAATATTTGAAATTATAAAGGATATGTTTAGCCGCCGCGATCCGATTGATATTTTAACCTTAACTAACCGGCTTAAAGAAAAAGAAAAATTAGATGCTGTCGGCGGCCGCACATATTTAGCCGAATTAACTAATGCCGTGGCCACCGCTTCGCATGTAGAGCATTACGCCAACATCATCCAGCGCAAAGCCACATTGCGCCGCCTAATCACCGCGTCCGGCGAAATAGTCGCGATGGGATATAATGAAAGCGAGGATATTGATAAAGTGCTGGACGAAGCGGAACAGAAATTATTCCAAGTTTCGCAAAAATATTTAAAAAACGCTTTTTTGCCGATTGACAATCTTTTAACCGAAGCGTTTGACCGCATTGACGAACTGCATAAACAAAGCGGAAAGTTACGAGGGCTGACCACCGGCTTTGCCGATTTGGATAATTTATTGGCAGGGCTGCAAAAATCGGATTTAATTATATTGGCTGCCAGGCCATCAGTCGGTAAAACCTCATTAGCCTTAGATATTGCCCGCCAAGCCGCCGTTATAAACAAAGCGTCCGTCGGAGTTTTTTCTTTGGAAATGAGCAAGGAACAATTAGTTGACCGCATGCTTTGCGCCCAGGCCGGCGTAAGCTTATGGAAGATGCGCACCGGAAAACTGTCGGATCGCGAAGAAGACAATGATTTCACCAATATCGGAGCGGCTATGGGACAGCTTTCGGAAGCGCCAATATACATTGACGATTCGGCGAACGCCACTATTATGGAAATTAGGACAAAAGCGCGCCGCCTGCAGATTGAAAAAAAACTTGACCTCTTGGTTATTGACTATTTGCAACTAATGGAGGGCCGCGGAAAATACGGGGACAACAGGGTTCAGGAAGTATCGGAAATAACCAGAGGGCTCAAAGGCATTGCCAGAGAGCTGAATATCCCCGTCTTGGCGCTTTCCCAGCTTTCGCGCGTAGTTGAACAATCCAAACCGGCTATTCCCAAACTATCCCATTTAAGAGAATCCGGATCAATTGAACAAGACGCGGATGTGGTTATGTTTATTTATAGAAAAGCCGCTGATCGCGGATACAACAGAGAAGAATTAACCGAAGAAGATATGGCTTCATCCGAACTGTATATCGCGAAACACAGAAACGGCCCCACCGGAAAAGTAAATTTATTTTTTGACGAAAACACGGTAAGTTTTAAAAGTCTTGAAAAAAGGAACTTAGAGGAACCGCCGCCGGAATTCTAGCCGGCATCTTAACCTATCCCACTTAATTACTTTACTTATTAAATCAGCTTATAGCTGTTAACTTGTAGCTTTTTAGGTAATAAAATTACTACAAGCTACAAGCTACAAGCTTAAACATATGTTCAATAAACTTAAACACTTAAAAAACTTGCGCAATCAAGCAAAACAAATGCAAAACGCTTTAGCCGATGAAAGCACGACCGTTGAAAAAGGCGGAATTAAAGTAGTGATGAACGGCAATATGGAGATTACTTCTATCACCATCAATGAAGATTTGGCGAAAAACAGCTTGGAAGGTATTTTAGCCGACTGCGTTAATGATGCCATTAAAAAAACTCAAAGATTAATGGCGCGAAAAATGCAAGAAATGGGAGGAATGCCGGGATTAAACTAAAATTCATCCCACAAATTTACAAATCCTTTTACTAAACCACAAACATCAACTAAAATATTTGATATAACATTTACAGATTCATAAAAGAATTTGTTAATTTGTATAAAAGCAAATATTATTAAATAATATTGAAATAAAATAAGAGCGGTTAAATCCGTAAAATTCCAAATAACAAACACCAAATTCCAAATAAATTCAAAATTCAAAATATCAAATCCAAAACTTTAATTTCCATAATAT
>QIIF01000020.1 GCA_003231075.1 Candidatus Falkowiibacteriota bacterium
AAGAATTCGCCAGCGCGTCTTTATAAATCGCTTTAATTTCTTTTTGCTTGTTTTTTGTTTCTTGAATCCGATTAAAAACATCTTGTATTTTTGGCATAGATTTATTTCAAATCTAAACGCGCAAATTAATTTGCGCGTTTAGATTATTTTTTAATTTTTAATAATTCCATTATATCACAATATACGCATTTGCCTAATAATTCCTCCTTTTGTCATTCCGAGCCGCAGCGAGAAATCCCTTAAATGTGAAGCGCAACCGTCCGTGCCATTAAAACTTATAATGGATTTCTCTCTTCGCTTCGCTTCGCTCCGTTCGAAATGACAAGGAGGTGCTATCTTGTTTTGCGCTGCCACGCCCCGGCGACAACCCCGTAATAATCCCCCAACCCCCTTTATCAAGAGGGCATTTAAGCTTACTTTCCTGCCAGCTGGCCGCAGGCCGCGTTGATGTCTTGCCCGAAACTGTGGCGCTGCGTTACCGCCGCTCCTTCTTTTTCAAGAATGGATTTGAATATTTTTATTGCCTCGGGCGTTGACGGTTTGAATTTATCCGTCGGATTATACGGGATTAAATTTATAAGATATAGCGGCCGCTTCATTAAAGAAGCCAATTTTTTCGCCAGCGCGGGAGAATCATTGATCCCCTTAATCATTAAATATTCAAACATAACCCTCCTGCCGGTTTTTTCTATGTAGCGGTCAACCGCTGATAGAACTCTTTTGATTGAATATTTTTTGTTAATCGGCATAAGCGAAGATCTCAGCTTGTCGTCGGGCGCGTGCAAGGAAACGGCGAGGTTGATTTGCAGATTTTCGTTCGCCAATTTCTTTATTCCGTCCACGATGCCGGCGGTGGAAATTGAGATATGCCGGGCGCCTAAGCCGATAAGACCCTTATCATTTAAAATTCTTACGGAACTCATAACATTTTCATAATTCAAAAACGGCTCGCCCATTCCCATGTAAACAACATTGGTAATTTTATTTTCCTCTTTTATGCTATTTTTTAAATACCGCGCCAAGAATAAATATTGTCCGGTAATTTCATCCACGGTTAAATTCCTTTTAAATCCGGCCGCGCCGGTCGCGCAAAAACCGCAGCCCAAGGGACAGCCGACTTGCGAAGAAAGGCATACCGAATTGCGGCCGCGGGCGTGGCGCATTAAAACCGCTTCAATCTTTAATCCGTCTTTTAGCTTAATAACGGCTTTTACTGTCTTGCCGTCTTTTGACGCGTAAATTTCCCCGTCAATAAAAAGCGGAACTTTTCCGTCTAATTTTTCTCTCAGGGCCAACGGCAGATTGGTGGCATCTTGCCAGCTGTCAATCAAATCGGAAAACACGGCTTTTCGCGCCTGCTTAAGCCGGTATCTCGGTTCGCTGTTTAATATTTTTTCCAATAATTTTAAATCCATATATTTACAAATCAAAATGTCAAAGCTCAAATGCCAAATCAAATTTAAAAGTTAAATGTTGTAATGCAAGATACTCGGCTAAATTAATATAATTAACCAATTCATTCTATAGCTATACTACCACATAACCGAATAAAACAAAAAAATCAATCATTTAAATTTATTATTAACTATGTTTATTTCAATATTTTTCCACTGCAATTTTAGTATTTGTCTTTGTGAATAGAAAGACCGCAACGAGATCGGAAACAGATAATAATAACTCTCTATTTAATAATTTTATTGTGTTGTTTTTTCCATTCTTCAATTTTTTTATGATTTCCGGAGAGTAATATTTTAGGAACACGGAGTTTGGCGATTTTTGATTGCAGATTTTTGCTTTTAGATTTTTTTTCATTCCTTGATTGTTTATTATTTGCCGATTGTTTTTTGGCCTTTACTTTTCGTTCTGTTATGAATATTCCCGGACGGGTGTATTGGGGGTGTTCCAGAACACCGGGTTCTGAGTGCGATTCTTGTTTCGCGCTTTCAGCGTTGCCCAGGGCGCCGGGGAGCAGGCGGGTTATGGAGTCAACTATAATCATTGCTGGAATTTCTCCGCCGGTCAAAACATAGTCGCCGATTGATATTTCATCATCAATAAACTTTTTAACCCTTTCATCCACTCCCTCGTATCGCCCGCAAATTAAAATAATATTATCTAGTTTAGAATATTTTTTAGCCATTTGTTGGT
>QIIF01000074.1 GCA_003231075.1 Candidatus Falkowiibacteriota bacterium
AAATTAAAAATTAAAAATTTTAAATCTTAAACAGTTCTCTCGCATTCCTTGTCGTAATCTCCCCAACCCTCTCCACGCTCAAATTTTTAATTTCCGCTATTCTCTCGGCTACATATTTAACCAAAACCGGCTCATTCCGCCTGCCGCGGAACGGCTCCGGCGTCATAAAGGGGCAATCGGTTTCAATTAAAAACTTATCGGAGGGAAGTTTACGAATCAAATCGTCCCACTGTTTTGAAAAAGTGATCAAACCGGTAAAAGAAATTAAAAGTCCCAGCGAAAAATATTTCCAAGCCAAGTCTTCGTCTCCGGAAAAACAATGCATAACGCCCCACGGAACATCTTTGGAAAATAATTCTTTATTTTCTTTTTTAAAATCCCCTAAAAACGCTAACATATCGTCATGCGCCTGGCGGCAATGAATAATTACCGGTAAATCCAGGGCGCGCGCCAACTGTAATTGGTTTAAAAAAATATCTTTTTGCTTTTTTTTAATAGCCGGAATATCGCGGGTTTGATCAATATGATAATAATCCAATCCGATTTCTCCAATAGCGGCCACTTTTTCAAATTTTGCCAATTTTTCGTAATTACCATAATAAAACTCTTCGCTTCTTTGCTTAACGCTGTAATCATCGCCATTGGCCTCGCCCTCGTGCGTATGGATAGGGTGCAGACCGACCGCGGCGTACACCCCTTTTTCATATCTATTGGCGGCATCCAACGCCTTTTTTGAAGTTTTATAATCCGCCCCGACCACAATTATCCATGTTTCCTCGTCAAGCGATCTCCGTATTATTTCTTTTTCATCTTTTTTAAACGCATTAAAATTAACATGCGCGTGCGTGTCTATATACATAACAAAAAAATGCAAAACTAAAAGCTTAAAACTCAAAACTTTTTATTTTGATATTTTGCGCTTTGGTTTGCGTATTATTGAGAATGCTCTTCCGATGCGCCAGACTCTCTCTTTGTTTCTTTATGGCCTTCCGAGGAATCGCAATGTCCGCATCCGGATTGTTTAGGCGCGCTTGTTTCACCCTCCTGAGCTTGTCCTTGAGCATGTTCCTCCTCTTTTTTTCCTCCGCTTAATAATTTTTTTAGCGAATCAATGAATCCCATAGGTTTGTTGTAATTTGTAATTTGTAATTGGAAATTTGTAGTTAACATCACAAATAGCCCAATAACGAATTTCAAATTTCTAATTTCTTAATATTTTTATATTATTAATATCCGTTAAATCAACCAATTTTGACGATTTTGAGCTTAATTCACCAATATCTACCGCCAAATCAGGCTTATTTTGCTTAAAATATTGCCCAATCTTACTAATATTAGTTAAATTTTTTCTTCCGCTGATATTTAAACTGGTGGAAACTATCGGAACATTAACCTCTCTTATTATTCTAACTAATAATTCGCTATTTGGCAACCTCACGGCCACACTGTCTTTACCCCCGGCCAATTCTTTCGGCAACACTCCCCTGCTCTTCAAGATTACAGAAACCGGTCTTCCTCCCGCGAGTATTGGGGGGCTGGGGGGATTTTTTAATGCCTCCGCGGATATTGGGGTTGGGGGATTTTTCATTAAATTCCCCGGCCTCAAAATATTTCTCAAATACTCCTCCTGCCTCTTACTCACATAACAATATCTCTTCACCATCGCCAAACTGCTCACCAGAATCAAAAGCGGTTTTCCCTTGCTTCTTTTTTTTATTTTATATATTTTGTTAATCGCGCTTTTGTTCGTCGCCATACAACCTAAGCCATAAATCGTATCCGTAGGATAAATAACGACTTTCCCGCGCTTAAAATAATTAACAATTAAGCCAATATTTTCATCTAAAACCTTATTTTTCTTATTTGTCTTTTTATTCTTATCTTGTTTTATTTTTATTATTTTCATTTTATTTTCATTTGAAATTTTATAGCAAAGTCTCTAAATCCCGCTTTTCTATAAAAATTATGCGCTAAATTACTTTTTGAATAAGCGGTTACATTTATAAAATTAACTTTATTATTTTTACACCAATCTTTAAAATTATTTACTAATTCTATTCCAGCTCCATTGCCTCTAAATTTCTTTCCTACATAAATTTCATTTAATTCCGCGCGCTTAAACTTTTCGCCAGAATAACTTTTCTTT
>QIIF01000058.1 GCA_003231075.1 Candidatus Falkowiibacteriota bacterium
GGTTCCATCCGGCAATGTGGCTTGTTTAATAAACCATATTAAGCGCGTTAACCGGCATAATCCCCTAACGGGAGATTATGCCGCGGCGAAATGTTGTAATTGATGTATATAATGATTATCCGTATTTTTCTCTACATAAGGATTGTGAGGATGTGGGCTTTGTAGTTATAAAAAATAGAGGAGATGGGAAAGAATATGGTGTTTGTGTTTGGAAAAATGGAAATCAATGCGATTTAAATAGATACAAAAGACGAATGTGCCCTCGTGATGGCTATAATGTTTCCGGTCTTAATAGTGAGGCGGAAATTTACGCCATGATAAATGGTGCAAACTTTTACGAGGATAACACTTTTTATGTTTCACCAGAACATAATCATTGTGTTGTAGATGATTATTTTAATGGGAGATGTGATTAAGATGGTCTTCGGCAAGTTGTTGGTAATATATACATAGTGGCTTCCTGCTGGTCCAGCTTCACGCCATGCCGTAATTTTTAGACTCAAATGGTTAATTAATTCTGCTTTGCTAAAAACGCCGTTGGCTCCATGCTTTGCGTGGAGCCGAATTGCAAACGATGGTTAGAAATAAAAATATTTTAGCATTATCCGCGGATCGCATTCTATCTCCACGCAAAGCATGGAGTCGTCAGAGTTTAATATTGTCGTTAATTTAGAATTTTGTTATAAGAAGGTCGTTAATAAAAAAGGATGGTAATTAAAAGCGAGACGGCAAAAATAAAACGAAATGAATAAGGGCTGCTAATTTTCATATAGCGGCCCTTCTTTTTTAAAAATATGAATTCAAAAAAAATATTTTATACCTTTAATTTTTTATTTATTACAGCTATTGCTTATACTGCCGGTTTCGCGTTATTTTGGCGTTTGTTTAAAAACTATAATATGTCAATGAAAGAGATTTGGCTTATTTTTATACCCTTATTAATTACCCTCGCCGGCTCAATCGCGGTAAATATTATGTTTTTAGCCAATGCAAAAAAAATAAAAAAATGGCATTATAGCTTATTTGTATTTTTAGATTTTATTGTTGTTGTTTGGCTTTTTATGTTGATCGCGGTATAGTATATTTAGGGATTAACATATTTTCCGCGACGACGGAATCCTCGCGGAGAGATTTTCCGCCGCGGCAGAATCTCTCCGCGAGGATTCTGCCGGTTCCATCCGACAATGTGGATTATTTAATAAACATATTAAGCGCGCTAATGCGCTAATAGGCATAATTACTTAACGGGAAATTATACCTTAGCGCAAATATTAAACATATGTCAAAAAGAAAAAATAGAGAATTAGAAGATATTTTAAACTGGCTCACCAGCTTAATTTTTTTGAGTCTTATCGCTTTGTGGTTTACCAGTAGAACAAAATTTTACATTTATTTTTCTATTATCGCGCTCGCGCTGATTGCTATTATTGTTGTAATAAAAAAAATTAGAAAACGCAGATTTAATAATGTATATGACTGGCATTCAGGAAGAAGCTTAATTAAAAAGCTGCAAACAATGCGCCCGCTTGAATTTGAAGAATACATTACGGATTTGTATGCTCGTTTGGGATTTAAAGCAGAAGTTGGGCGCGGTTCGCATGATGGCGGAATTGATGTGACTATACAAAAAAATGGATTAAAACATTATATCCAATGCAAAAAATTTATTACTTCCAAAGTTGGCGTTGCCGATATAAGGGATTTTTACGGAGCAATGGCGGGGAAGCTATCTAATGGTAAGGGAATTTTTATTACCACTAATATATTTACAACGGAAGCGGAAAAGTTTTCCGAAGATAAGCCGATTGAACTGATTGACGGCGATAAACTTCTAAAATTAATATATAGCTTGACTAAGAAAGATAGAGAAGAAATGAAATTAACATATTGGTTAACCAAAAAAAATAAAGAAAAAATTATAAACAGTAAAGATAATAAATGCTCAAGGTGCGGCGGAGATATGATTGAGAAAAACGGCAAGTACGGAAAATTTCTTGGCTGTTCAAATTATCCTAAATGCAAAGAAACGAGAAAGCTTTAATCCCGCCGCGACAGAATCTCTCCGCGAGGATTCTGCCGGTTCCATCCGGCAATGTGGCTTGTTTAATAAACCATATTAAGCGCGTTAACCGGCATAATCCCCCTAACGGGAGATTATGCCGCGGCGAAAAACTAAAAGCGCAACTTATTGTTAAGTTGCGCTTTTTTCTATTAATCAACCAACCTAAAACTTGCCGCCATCGCATTATATTCCTTTCTGAAATTATCAAATATTTTTTTATTTCTCGTTACTCCCTTAATTGAATACATATAACCTTTATTTTTTATATACGTTACTTCCGAATACCCGGGTTCCGATCCTTCTGTCTTGGTAAAATCCTCCACTTGCCTGATGGCGCGCTGGTTGTTAATAGTAAAATATTTTACTTGAGAAACAAACGTTCCATTCGGATTAGTCGGAGTTTGAGCAGCCCACTCGGCAAGACTACCGCCATTTTTATTTTCACTAATTCTAATGTCAATTGATATATCATCTCCCATCTCAAGCGGTTCACGGCTTGCCGCGCTGGAAAAAGACTTTACCGCTATAGCCGGCCTAGCTGCCGGATGCGCCTCAAATAATCCGAGATTAAAAAAGTATTCGGGATATTGAATTGAAAAATTATATTTTTTATTAATATATACTTTCATTGCCAACTGTTTGTTTTTTGATATTTTTTCTTTATATTCTTTTTGATCTCCGCTTTTTTCCACATCTAATTTATTTGAGCCATCTATTCCTGAAAATTCATTTTTTTGATTAACTTGCGTAATACTGCCATTCCTCGCGCCCTCTTCCCGCGCTAAAAACTTATATAAATAATTTATATATACATAAACGATGCCGCTAAGCAATAATATTACAAATATGGCAATTAATAC
>QIIF01000180.1 GCA_003231075.1 Candidatus Falkowiibacteriota bacterium
GTTGTTAAACTAATTACAAATTACAAATTTCAAAACTATGCCTAAACCGAAAAATTCAAAAAATAAAGGTAAAAAAGAAATTAAGGTAAAAGCTAAAAAATCAAGCTTAAGCGAGTTTGTCAAACGGTCTTTGCCGACTGATGAAGAAGTGGAAAAATTTGACGAATACGCCAAAGAAGAAGTAAGAGACGGAAACATAGAAGAAAGTTTATCCGAAATTTATCAAGATGACGACGGTTCGGCGGTGGATGTTAAAGTGTTGAATATTAAAAAGAAGAAAGGTTTTTTCTTTTGGCTTTTTGCGTCTATTTTTATTTTGCTTCTTTTGGCAGCCACCGCTTATGGAGCTTATTATATTTATTATGAACAAGGAAACTCGTCCGGAGGGATGCAATTTTCCATTAATGGCAAAAATAGTGTTTTGGCCGGCGAGGAGTTTTTTTATACTGTTAATTATAAAAATTTAAGCAATGTAGCTGTTGGAAATATTGAAATAAAATTAGTTTATCCTGATAATTTTGTATTTTTAGACAGTTCGCCGGCTCCGCGCCTTGATAATCTTAATAATAATGTATGGACAATCGGCAATTTAGGCGCTCATCGCGGCGGTGTGATAAGAATTAAAGGAAAAATCATAGGTCCGGCCGGCAAGGCGAATATTATTACCGGCAGCGCGGTATACACCCCGTCTAATTTTTCATCTCAATTTAAAAAAGAAGCGGCTTTTGAAAATAAAATAAGCGGAACCGGCATGGAAATAGCCGTTGAATCGCCGTCAGGCGTATTAGTGGGAGAGGAAAGCGAAATTGTCGTTAGATATAAAGCGAGAGACGAGAATTTTATTGATAATTTTAGGCTTACCGTTGAACCGCTTGAAAATATGAAATTTATCGCGGACGAAAAAAATAATGCCGCTCCCGGTGTTTGGCAAGTTAATGAAATTAAAGAAGAAGAAAAAGAAATCAGCATTAAGTTTAAAATAACAGATAAAAAAGAACCGAAAGAAAAGTTGGTTTTAAAATTTGAATATCCAGGATGTTCGCCTGCCAAAGGAGCGATAGAGGCCGCGGCCGGCGATAATGCTAAAAATTATTGCGAATTTTACGAAGAAAAAATAAATTTTGAAGTAATAAAAAATGATTTGAATTTGAATTTGATTATAAACGGATCGCAAAGCGATCAAGGCGTTAGTTTGGGGCAGACAATGAATTATTCAATAGTGTACGCCAATAAAGGCGATTCGGAAATGAAAAATATAATCATTATGGCTGTTTTAAACGGAGGAGCGTTGGATTGGCAAAGTTTGGATGATAAATATAACGGCAAGGTGGGCGATAATACGATTAGCTGGAGTAAAGATGAAATACCTCAGCTTGAATCGTTAAATACGGGCGAGGAGGGGGTTATTGATTTTTCCATAAAAATAAAGCCGTTTGAAAAAATAGACATAGAACCGGGAAAAAAATACGATATTGAAAGCTACGCGCAATTCAGCATAGGCAATATTAAGCCGAAAGAAAATGAAGACACAAAAAGCAACACTATTGTCAATAAAATAAACAGCGATTTGTCTTTGGATGAGCAAATTAGGTATTTTAACAATGACAATATCGTTGTCGGATCCGGACCCCTGCCGCCAAAAGCGGGCGAGACGACAAGTTATAAAGTTTATTGGGTTATTACCAATAATCTGCATGAATTAAATAATTTGCGCGTCCAGGTTGATTTGCCTGATTATGTGAATTGGGACGACAAAAACAGATCTACTGCCGGTGTCGTGGAATATGACGCGGCCAAACGCAGAGTAACTTGGAATATCGGGCGGCTGCCCATCAGCGTTTATAAAGCCGAGGCCGAGTTTAATATATCAATTACTCCGACCGAAGCCGATATTGATAAAATAATGGTTCTGCTTTCCGGCGCCACCGTGAATGCCGTGGATGTTGAAACCAAAGCCGAGATTTCAAAAACGACTAAAGCTAAAACCACGCGCTTGGAAGATGACAATATAGCGGAGACGGATGGACGGGTAGTTAAATAATTTGCGCGTCCAGGTTGATTTGCCTGATTATGTGAATTGGGACGACAAAAACAGATCTACTGCCGGTGTCGTGGA
>QIIF01000047.1 GCA_003231075.1 Candidatus Falkowiibacteriota bacterium
GTTATGTTCGCCCACCAGATACCCGTGTTTAGGACAGATTGAAAAAGTCGGAGTCAGGGTAAAATAAGGCATACGGTATTTATAGGCGATTGTTCTTATTATCTTTTTAACCGCTTCCGCGGACGGCAATGCCTCGCCGACAAATCCGTGTAAAACAGTTCCGCCCGTGTATCTTGTTTGAATATCATCCTGCAGATCCATGGCCTCAAAGAGATCGTCCGTATAATTAACCGGCAATTGGCTGGAATTGGTATAATAAGGAGACGCTTTGCCGGCTTTTACCGCCTCTTCATTGGCAACGATTATGTCGCTGTATTTGTCTTTGTCAATTCTGGAAAGCCGCCTAGATGTGCCTTCGCCCGGCGTAGCTTCCAAATTATAAAGGTGATTGGTTTCATTCTGGTAATCCATCATTTTCTCCCGCATATAATCCAATACTTCCACGGCGAATTTCTTTCCTTCTTCCGAGGCGATGCTGTTTCTTATAGGCTCAAAATTAAGCAGCGCTTCATTCATTCCAATAACGCCGATAGTGGAAAAATGATTGTTCCAATAGCCGCCGAACCTGTCTTTAACACTTGTTAAATAATGCTTAGCGTAAGGATAAAGACCGCCATCGGTTAAATTTTCCAATACTTTTCTTTTTGTTTCCAAGCTTTCGCGGGCAATCTGCATTAAATTTATCAATCTGTCAAAAAACTCTTCTTTGGTTTTTGCCAAATAGCCGATTCTCGGCAAATTTATCGTTACCACGCCGATTGAGCCGGTTAGCGGATTGGCGCCGAACAGCCCTCCGCCCCTTTTTTTCAACTCTCTGTTATCCAAACGCAGCCGGCAGCACATACTGCGCGCGTCATCCGGATTCATATCCGAATTTATAAAATTGGAAAAATAAGGAATGCCGTATTTGGCCGTCATTTCAAAAACTTTTTCCGCCACCGGAGAATCCCACTTAAAGTCGCGGGTTATATTATAGGTGGGAATCGGGAAAGTGAACACGCGCCCAGAAGCGTCTCCGGCCATCATTAATTCCGCGAAAGCCATATTCATCATATCCATTTCTTCCTGAAAATCCTTATACTTTTCTTTCCGCGGCTTGCCTCCGATAATAATATGCTCCTCCCCCATCGCCTTGGACGGAGTCAAATCCATTGTTAAATTTGTAAATGGCGTTTGAAATCCCACTCGCGTCGGCACATTCACATTAAATAAAAATTCCTGCATTGCTTGCTTTACTTCCTCATAATTTAAATTGTCATATCTGATAAAAGGAGCTAAATAAGTGTCAAAATTGGAAAATGCTTCGGCGCCGGCGACTTCGCCCTGCAGGGTGTAGAAAAAATTAATAATCTGCCCCAAGGCGGTGCGCAAATGTTTCGGCGACGATGATTCAACCTTGCCGGAAACCCCTCTAAAACCCTGCAAAAGCAAATCTTTTAAATCCCATCCGGCGCAATAAGGAGCGAGCATCTGTAAATCATGAATATGTAAATCGCCGTTTTTATGGGCATTTCTGATATTGGAGGTATAAACCTTATTAAGCCAATAATTTGAAGAAATCTTTGAAGCAAGATGGTTGTTTAAGCCCTGTAAGCTGAAGCTCATATTGGAGTTTTCCTTGACGCGCCAATCGGTTTGCTTTAAATATTCGTCCATCAAATCGTTGGAATTAATCATTTCCTTCATCTCTCTTAATCTTGTCTGCTGGTCGCGGTATAAAATATAAGCCTTGGCGGTTTTAATCTCCCGATTGGAAATTAAAACTTCTTCCACTATGTCTTGAACCTCCTCCACGGCCGGAACGGAGCGGAAATGAAATTTTTTATTCAATATTTCCGCCACTTCATCGCTGAATTTCTTAGCCAATTCCATATTATTATTGCCAACCGCTTTCAATGATTGAAAAATAGCGTCCGTAATTTTTGCGCGGTCAAAATCCGCAAAATCCCCGTTTCATTTTCTTATTTTGGTTATTGTGTTTTGTTGGGCTGTATTTGGCATGAAAATATAAAGTTAAATTACAAATTCAAAATTACAAATCCTAAATAAATTAC
>QIIF01000155.1 GCA_003231075.1 Candidatus Falkowiibacteriota bacterium
TATTTAATTTAAAAAAATTAAAACTATGAAACAAATTATTAATGTTTTAAGTTTAACTTTAGTTGTGAGCGTTTTGGTTTTTTCTTCCTTCATCGGGCTTGAGCCCCAGTTAGGATTGGCCGCCACGGCAAGCGACAGCGTTACGGTTACCCAAGCAGTCACTTCGGGAGTATCTATAACCGCCCCCGCGAATGTTACTATGAACGCTTTAACCACTACACAGCTTACCAGCGTCGGCACTACCACTTGGACGGTGATCACGAATAGCGCCAGCGGCTATACTCTCGGCGTCCAAGCCGCCATCACCGGCGGAGCTTTATTTACCGGCACCACTTATTTCACTGATTACACAACCACTCCCACGGCATGGTCAGTATCCGGCGCTTATGAATTCGGCTTTGCTCCTTTTGGGAATGATGTAACCACCGCAACATATGGCACAGGAAGTCTTTGCGAATCAACGGCCAATGTCCCGAGCGCATCGCTTAAATATGTCGGATTTAAGAGTACTGACACAGCGATAGCGGCCAGCTCAGGAGTAACCAATCAAGCCGGAACCGCGACAACCATCTGCTACGCGGCTGAACAAGATACAGTATGGGCGCCTTCCGGAACTTACACCGCGACTATTACCGCTACGGCAACCGTTACATAATTTCGTCGCGCTTAGCCTCTTTTCCTCTTTAAAAAACGGGGAAAAGAAGACTGGGCGCGACTACGATTAAATAAAGTTTAAATAACTAAATTAACTAAATGAAAAAGAAAGAAATATTAATCGGAGGAATTTTGTTTTTCTCGCTCATAGCGTCTTTGGGCTTTGTTTCAAAAAATGCTTTGGCTTACGAAATAGTCAACATTAATACGAAGCAAAAAAATGACTTCGTGCTTGAACCAGCTAAAATTGAAGTTTCAATGGATGCCGGACAATCAGCGGTTAAAAAACTGTCTATTATCAATAGAATGTCCGGAACCAGAAAATTCAAAATTGAAATTGAAGATTTTACCGGATCAAAAACGGGAAAACAAGCGGTTGTGCTGTTGGGCGATGAAAGAGGGCCTTATTCCCTGAAAGATTACCTTAAGCCGGAAGTGGCGGAATTTACTTTGAAGCCGAAACAAAAAATGGTATTGCCGATTGAAATAAATATTCCGAAAGACGCCCAGCCGGGCGGACTTTACGGGAGTATTCTGGTTTCATCCGTGCCCACCAAGAAAGAAAAAGAATCGGCGGCAAACGGAGCGAGAGGCGGAGCTATTATTATCTCGCGATTAGGCGCCTTATTTTTCGTCAAGGTCAACGGCCCTGTTTTTAAAGACGGTTCTCTGCGCGATTTCAGAATTATTCCTTCAAAAAAAATATTTTACAAAAACACTCCGAGCGGTTTTGAAATTCTTTTTGGAAACAAAGGAAGCGTGTATCTCAACCCTTACGGCGTTATCAGGATAAAAAATATTTTGGGGAGCGTCGTGGGAGAAATAAAAATTGATCCGTATTTCGCCATGCCCGGCTCATTGAGATACAGGCAAGTCAACTGGGACAAAACGACTCTTTTGGGAAGATACGAGGCAACGGTTTCATTAAATAGGGGCTACGATAATATTGTTGATAAGATGTCCGTAAGTTTTTGGGTTATTCCATGGAAGCTCATTCTTGGAGCTTTCGCGATTATCTTCTTTATTGTCTTGATTGTAAAATTATTTTTATCCAAATTTGAGATAAAAAAGAAATAATAGCCTAATTATCAATTATCAATTTTCAATTATCAATTTTCAATAAATTTTCAATGAATAAATTTACAAATATTTAAAAATTGGAAACTCAACGAAAATTGTAAATTAAAAATTAGAAATTTAAGCATGAACTTTCTCCGCATAACGGCATATATGATAATAGCCGCGCTTTTGTTTGGCGGCTATTATTTGTTGTTTGCCGATACCGGATTCGCTTATGTCGCCAGCTCCACCAATTACCGCCTGCAAAGCGATTCCATTAATGTCGGTGGCGGGCTTTCCACTTCCACAAAT
>QIIF01000087.1 GCA_003231075.1 Candidatus Falkowiibacteriota bacterium
AAGGGATTTCTCCCTTCGCTCCGCTACGGTCGAAATGACAAAGGGGGTGTTTTTTTAATTCAAATTATTTAATCTCCCCAACCCCGATTTTTCTAATACCATTATTAGTAATCCCCAATCCAAATTCCCGCATAATGTTGAAAGCGTCCGCCGGGCGGTTAAGATAATAACCCTTTAAATCATCCGGATTAACATAATACGCCTCGCCGTTTTGCTCCACATCCAATAATATCTTCCCCGATAATCTTTTTCGCATCGCCGTAAGCTAATCAAAAAACGATCCAACCAATGCTTCGGCTTGCCTGTTCATTGTGTTATGCAACGCATAAAAACGCGACTGTCGCGCCCCGAACGGCAAACCATACTCTTGGAAATTGGTTAGAACGCAAATTTTTTACCGCTAATTCTATTTTCCAGATAGTAAAATTCTCAAAACATTTTATCCTATGCAGCTTTGCCGGAGCAATTACTTGTCTTGGGTTTATGGGATTAAAGTGAACCTCGCAAATTCGTTTAAATGATTCCATGCCGAAATCAAAAAAAGGAAACCGCCGTTTTAAGCTGGCGGCTTCTTTTTCAAAATGAGGATGAAAAATAAAATTAAGCATCTTCGTTTAAATTAGTGCCGCGATAGAATGACAATTCGTAAGCGATTTCTTGATTGGGCGCTGTTCCAATATACGGCGCTTCCGCATGGGTTAAATCCTCTAATTGCTTCCCTGATAAATGGCCGTATTTTAAAACAACCCTGTCTAATATTTGTTGTTCTTCTTTAGAAAAACCGCATTCCGTTTTATTTTTAGCTATGTAAATTTCTGTCGGGTTGAAATCAACCCTCTCTTTTTTAAATTTTAAAGCAATTTTTTTTTCATCAACCATATCAGCAAGCACTTTTTCCATAGTTACGGGAAACGGACCCATTGGCAATGCCTTGTAAACATCGCCGGTTAATGATTTTTGAAATTTTTCATAAAAATCAAAGTCAACGAAATATAATAATTTCGCCAATTTTTTCTTGCCCCTTATCTCGCCGCCAAGCTTTCCCGCAAGATACAAAACAACCTCCTTATATTTTTTTTCGTTAATTTTAGGCATATTTTTTCATTTCCTATGTTCTATAGCTATTATACCATAAAAAATAATCAAAAGTAAGCTTTATTAAATCTCCCCAACCCCGATTTTTCTAATATCATTATTAGTAATCCCCAGCCCCAATTCCCGCATAACCCTAGAAGCGTCCGCCGCTTCCTTTTGTCATTCCCGCGAAAGCGGGAATTCAGGGTTAAACCGCAGTAATAAAAAATAAACAAAAAAAATTATTATCGCTATTTACCCCGTTAAATCGATGTCTCTGTAGGAAAAATTTTTTTATTGAATGCTTTTGTTTATTAATTTAATCACTCCGTTTATATTCTGTTCGGATGTCGCTTTTTTCATAGCGGCCGCGAAGTCCGTCCGTTTTATGCCGATGAAACTTGATATCGGCAGTTTATGCTTAAGAAGAAATAATTGGCCAAGCAGGCGGGCGGCTCGCCCGTTATAATCAAAGAAAGGATGAACCAGTAAAAACTGATGCATCATCCAAGCCAGCAACTCTATTTTTTCCTCTTGATTTTTCGCGTGTTTATGCCGTTCTTTATAATCATTTTCCCAATTTATCATTAGCTCTGGAATTTGAAAAAATTTTGGCGGTTCATAATTCCCGACTTTCACTTCGTTTTTTCTGAAATTACCAGCTTCATTAAAAACATGTCCGGCAACTTTTTCATGCAGTTCTTTGGCTGTCTTTATATTGATGGGCAGGTTTTTGAACTCGCGCAACAAAAAAGCGTTAACATTCGCGACGCCGTCGGTAATTAACGCTTCAATTTCCCTAATAGAAAGAATGCCGAATTTAGTTTCGCGATAACTCGGCTTAGTTTTTGACTTTGGCATAGTATGAATTCGGGATTACGATTTTTTTATGAACGCCTTCCTTGATTAGATTATCTATTTGCAGTTTATATCGCTCAGCGATTGTTTTCTTGGAAAAAACCGCCTCATCTTCCATCGCCATATTATCATACACAAGATTGACAAAAATTTCCCTAAAACATTTTTCCCGTTTTTTATTGTTTAAATTAATATTTTTCATATCTACATCATAAGCCAAAACCGCTGTTTTGTCAATTTACCAAAGAGGGGTTGGGGTGATTTAATTCGCGTTATTTATATTCACATT
>QIIF01000108.1 GCA_003231075.1 Candidatus Falkowiibacteriota bacterium
CTTTGTTTCAAAACTTTATTCATTTATTTTTTTATTTTAAAACCCCTGTTATTATTTTACTGAGCACAAAATAACTTATGGCGTATGAAGCGGCGATTATTATGACGCCGATTACGGCCGCGGTTATTAAATTTTTCGCCTTTTCAACCCGCTCATCATTTCCCGCGGCCGTCATCCATAAAAATCCGCCGTAAACCGTTAAACCGACAAATATTATTCCCAAAAAAGAAAGAGCTGATTTAATAATAACGGCGATAATAAAATTAGGGGATGTTTTTTCTTTGGCTGTATTATACTTAGCGGCGGAAGCGGCGCTGTCTAACGGATCCGCATTACTGCCATCGCCTGTTTTAAAAGCGTCTTTAAGCGTGCATACGCCTCCCTCCGCGCAAGTGCTTGCTTCATCGGCAAATACCCCTATCGTCGATCCGATAAAAATTATGCTTATTAAAAATAAAATTAATATTTTCCCCATTATTTTAAAATACATAATATCGCATTATCTCGTTGACTTTAACGCTTCTCCCCCCAATCCGTTAATAACAAAATAACTAATAGCGTAAGCGGATATTACCACAATCAGACCGATAACTGCCGATGCGAGCAATGTCTCAGCTTTTTCAATCTGCTGTTCGTTGCCGGCAGCCGTCATCCATAAAAATCCGCCGTAAATCATTAAAATAAGAAAAATTACTCCCAAAAAAGAAAGAACCGACTTAATAATAAGGCTAATTTTTGAATCAACGGTTTCAGATCCGCTTGTTCCATAACCGGCGCCTCCGGCAGTGCTTTTTAAGCCGCTATTATTATTAAAATTATAAGCCGACGCGGCGCCAACACCTGAAAAAACAAAAATGCCGATAGAAATAAATAATATAATCAAAATTTTGTAACTCATAAATTTTAATGAAATTAATCTAAGCAGTCAGTGTTCCGCCGATATACGCCGTAATCGCATAGGCAGACATTACCACAATCAATCCAATTACCGCGGCTATAATTAAATTTTGCGCTTTTTCCACTTGTTGTTCATTGCCGGCCGCCGTCATCCATAAAAATCCGCCGTAAACCATTAGAATAAAAAATAAAACGCCGATAAAAGATAAAGCGGCTCCGACTATTTTGCCTACGGTAGTTGAAATATCTTGATTTTTACCCAAAACATCCTTTAATTTAGCTCCGTTGCCGTCTGATTTTGTATTAAGCGTACTGTCTAAACCGTAATTTCCATAACTATTAGCATTTACTTTCGGAGCTAAAATAAGAAAATAAGAAAATAAGAAAATAAGAAAGCAAGAAAATAAAATTAGTTTTTTATTTTTAAATTTTAAATTACTATTTTGCATTATAATCTTAGGGCTATCGCCAATTAATTTTAAACTTTTAATCCACCGCTCTGGACACAAATCAATAATCTTATGCCCATAGCAGTGGATTCTAATAAAAGAATCCACCAAAAACTATTTAGTAGCATTATACAGAAGATTGACGGTAAATTGCGCCAGTCCCCATGAAGCTAAAATAATTATTAAACCGATTACACCCGCAGACAATAGTCCTCTGGCTTCTCCGATTGAGTCTTCATTGCCGCCGGCAGTCATCCATTTAAAACCGCCCATTAATACTATTACAACCGCGATAATTCCAAGAAATCCTAAGACTACATTAATTAACGACGCGGCTATTACCCTTGGATCAGCATTGCCCAGACCTATTTTGTTGCCAACCTGTTCTTGTGTTCCGCCCCAAAGCAAATTATCAGCGCTCTGGGCTGAAACAAATGATGTCGCCGTTAAAGCCATAGCCATAACAAGACTTGCTATTGTAATAGCCGCCAAACTATTTTTTAATTTTTTCATTATATTTCACCCCCTCTCTTGCATACGCGAATCAGCATTAAATGTTTAGATAGAGTAAATTTTATAATAATTCACACTATAATTTACATTAAATCGTCCGCGTAAAGTTATTAACAATTA
>QIIF01000168.1 GCA_003231075.1 Candidatus Falkowiibacteriota bacterium
GCGGAGACGGATGGACGGGTAGTTAAATAATTTCTAAATTATAAATTATAATTACTAATAAATATTTAATGTCTAACGATGAAAATAAAAATAAAATTTATGACTTAGAAGAAAGAACAGCTAAGTTAGGGGAAGATATTATGGAACTTGCCAAAGAACTTCCAAAAAATATTATTACCAATTCTATTATCGGGCAATTAATTAGAGCTGGAACTTCCGTGGGGGCAAATTATTGCGAGGCGGATTGCGCCGAAACAAAAAAAGATTTTGAACATAAAATAGGAATTTGTAAAAAAGAATCAAGAGAGTCAAAACATTGGTTAAGAATAATATCTAAAGCAGTTCCGGAAAAAATTCAAAAAACAAGAAAGCTTTGGCAGGAAGCTAATGAATTGAATTTAATATTTATTACCATCGTAAAAAATTCCCGTAAGAAAAATTAGACATTTAAGCATTAGAAGTTTATTAGAAATTAGAAATTATAATTTAGAAATTTAAAAATGTGGTTAAGATAGAAAAAATAAAAAATAGCCCCGTTAGATCCGGCAGCATAAAAACAACCCGCGGGAACATTAAAGTTCCTTTTTTTATGCCGGACGCGACTCGGGGATTTATTAAGGGGTTGTCATCCGGCGACTTGGAAAAATTAAAAATGGGGCCGATGGTGGTGAATACTTATCATCTGTATTTGCGGCCGGGGATTAAAAAAATAAAAAAAGCGGGCGGAATACATGGGTTTATGAATTGGGACGGGCCCTTGCTTTCAGACAGCGGCGGTTTTCAGGTTTTTTCCTTGATTCATCAAAAGCGGACGGGATGCTGTTCCGCCTTAGCGGAAAGCAGCCCGTACGCGAACACGAAAAACGCGGACGAACCGCCGCGTCCCGTCTCGTCCGCTTGCGGTAAAATTACCGATGAAGAAATTGTTTTTAAATCGTCGATAGACGGCTCAAAACATATTCTAACGCCGGAGAAATCAATCCAAATTCAGTTTGATCTGGAAGTTGATATGATGGTAACGCTTGACGACTGTCCGCCGAATGATTGCAAAAAGAAAGATTTGGAAAAAGCGGTTAATAGAACAATTATGTGGGCCGAACGCTGCGCCAAAGAATACGATAAACAGATTAAAATAAGAGAAATAAGAACAAGAAGAAAAATAAGAAAAAATGACATGCCGTTAATTTTTGCGGTGATTCAGGGCGGGACGGATTTGGATTTAAGAAAGAGGTGTTTTGAGGGGTTGCAAAATGTCGCGCCGAAAAACGGCTGGGACGGGTTCGGATACGGCGCCAGGCCGGTGGATGCCAAGGGGAATTTTTTGGGGGAAGTTTTGGAATATACCGCCAATTTAATTCCGGAAGATAAAATCAGATTCGCGCTTGGCGTAGGCGCTCCGGAAGATATAGTCCGTTGCGCTAAAATGGGCTGGGATATGTTTGATTGCGTAATACCGACGAGAGAGGGGAGGCATGGGCGGCTATTCTTTTGGAATAGAAACTCAAAGCTCAAAATTCAAAGCTCAAAACTTAAAACTTTAAATAAATTTCAAATTTCAAAATTTTATAGAACGATTAATATAGTTAATTCCAAATTTGCCAATGATTTTTCGCCGATTAATCCGGATTCAAAGATAAAAGAGCTGCGCGGATATTCAAAGGCGTATTTGCATCATTTATTCAAACTAAAAGAGCCGTTGGGACAGCGCTTGGCAACGATGAATAATTTGGAATTTTATCTGGACTTAATGAAAATGTTAAGAAAATAGTATTTTTTATTGGGACTGTCGCCGAATGCCAGTTTTGGCATAAATTTTCAAATTTTAAATAACAAATTTTAAATTTTAAATAATTCCAAATAGTATTTTAAAAACCGAATAAACCAACATAATGGACGATTAAAATTATCGCGGCAAAAATAGTTATTTTCAGCAAAATCACATTATGTATTATACCTT
>QIIF01000177.1 GCA_003231075.1 Candidatus Falkowiibacteriota bacterium
GTTTGGGACGGTTAACGCCGGCAGTATTCCTTTTAGTCCGCCAAAATCGGTGAATGAAATCGTTTTATCGCTTTTAAATAAATAAAACGCCAACGGCAGAGCGGTTGATGAAATTATAAAAATTAAGAGATAAAAGCACTTTCGTAGAGACGCGCCGCGTCGCGTCTTCGCGTCACTGTGGTAAACGGTTAATAGCAGGGCGAACATAATGGCCGGTATGCCGGCGATCGGCTGAAAAACAACGGCGGTTAGGGCTAATACATAAATAATAATCAAATCATAAATATTGGCGCAAATCAAACCAAGCAGAATTACGAGAAGCAGCAATAAGTAAGCGAAATTTTGGGGCGTGGTAGCGATTAAAAACGAAAAAGGCAGGATTAAAACCGTTAAAATAAGCAATAAAGAAGATTTATTATCAGTAAATAGTTTTTTAAAAACGCGCCAAAGCGTAATCGGCAAATAAATCGCGGCGAGAAGAGGAACTAATAATTTATCCAGCCAGACGAGCGGAATAGCGGTAATTTTATGCAGTATCACGACAAGAGCGTATTGCCCCAAATAATAAAACGGCTTTGGATCAACCGAGCCGGTTTTATTAATTAAATCAACCGTTGCTTGATGGATAAAAGAGTCAAAGCCGTAGCCGATTTTGTATATTATTAAAACTATTGAGAAAGACAGGAAGTAGTGGAGGATTATTAAGCTTGTAGCTTGTAGCTTGTAGCTTGTAGGCGTGTTGTTGATTCTTGAAATAATAAATGCTAAAACCGCGGTTGCCAAACCGTAGATTATAAAAAAATAATTAGGTATGATCTGCCATGGGGAGATAATGGATTTTGTGGTTTGATTGGTAAAGAGGATGTAAAACAGGAACATGACAAGTAACAAGTAACAGGCAACAAGTAACAGATTTAAGGACTTTTTTTTATTATTGTCTAAATTGGTTGTTTTGTATTTTATGCTTTTTATTTCCTGCTTCTTGTTTCCTGCATCAAACCGTTGTATAATAAAAAAAGAGATAATAGCTAATATTAAGCTAATAGCCGTTCCGATGTTATTAAGCGAATAAACGCGATAAACAACAGCGCCGAAGAAAGAGGTTAGAGCGAGAAAGATGAGGATATAGGATGGCGCTCTGTAATAGTTTATTTTAATTTTATGCATAAATTAGATTTGTAATTTTGAATTTAGTATTTAACACGGGATTTGTTTTAAGCCGATTATTGTCTATCATATATGTTTAAAGCTAACAATACAACTATAATCATAATACCATATATTTTATGAGATTGTCATCAGCGGCGGCTATCGCGAATAACTTATGTTTTTAAAAACAATAAAATCTTACGCGGTTAAATATTGGCGGATAGCGGTAATAGTTTTATTGGCTATCGGTTTTTTTATCGGCGCGGGCGGTTATGTTTATTTTGCCCAGCGAGGCAATTTTGTAAAATTCAGTTCCCCTGACGAGAATGCTAATTATGTTTTTGCCAAGCTGTACGGGCAAACCGGCAAGATGGAGATTTTTGAAAAATATAATTTATATGCCGGCGACATAATGCATCCGCGGAGCGCGAGAAGCGACGCAGGAGTGATTAAGCCGGTAAGCTTTTTGGGCATAATTTTAATTTACGGCAAAATAGTCGGTTTAACGAGTTATAAAATATTGCCGTTTTTAACTCCATTGTTCGGGGCCATAGGAATATTGTTTTTTTATTTATTGGTTAAAAAAATATTTGGCCGGCGGAACGCTTTTATTTCCGCGTTTTTACTGGCCGGTTTCCCCGTTTATATTTATTACAGCGCCCGCAGTATGTTCCATAATGTGCTGTTTATGGTTTTGTTAATTATGGGGTTGTATTTTGCGGCGTTGATGATTAGAAAAGAGACTAAGCCCCGGAAAGAGACTAAGTCTCCAATTGGAGACTTAGTCTCTTCGGCCTCTTTG
>QIIF01000173.1 GCA_003231075.1 Candidatus Falkowiibacteriota bacterium
CCTTCGTTGGGGATAAACGATGAAGTAAAGGCCATATCCGGCGCGCCGATATTCATCATAACTTTTGTTTTCGGTTTTTTCAGTTTTGAAATATTGGTTATATTTACTTTAAACGGCAGTATTCCGCTGTAAATAAATCCGGTTTCTCCTTCGGCGCAGCTGACGGTTATTTTTTGTCCTGTTTTTATTTTTTTGCTGACATTTTCAGTGCCGACTATGCAGGGAATGCCAAGTTCGCGTGATACGATGGCAGCGTGGCAGGTTCGCCCGCCCTTGTCTGTGACGATTGCTGAAGCGATTTTCATAATCGGCTCCCAATCGGGGTCGGTCATATCGGTTACTAAAATTTGTCCCGGTTTAAATTTAGGCAGATCTTTAATATCCATAATTCTATTAGTGGCTCCGGCGCCTATTTTACTGCCCACGCTTTGTCCGGTTGTAATGACTTTTCCTCTTTTTTCCAACTTGTATTCTTCCAAGATATTATAATTTCTGACGCTGTGAATTGTTTCCGGCCGCGCTTGTATTATGTAAAGCCGGTTTTCTTTTCCGTCTAACGCCCATTCAATATCCATCGGCCGCTTATAATATTTTTCAATAATCATCGCCCACTCAGCCAATTGGATAACTTGTTTGTCGCTAATTGATTGTTTACGCTGTTCGTCATAACTGACTTTTATGTCTTTAACCGGATTTTTCGGGTCTTTGTTATAAATCATTCTAAGCCGTTTTTTGCCGATTGATTTTGAAATTATGGCTTTAGTCGGTTTGAATATATAAAATTCGTCGGGATTAACTTTGCCTTGCACGATATTTTCGCCCAAGCCGTAAATTGAATTGATAAGCACGGCATTATTAAAGCCGGATTCGGTGTCAATGGAAAACATAACCCCCGAAGACGCCAAATCGCTTCGTATCATTTTTTGCACTCCGACCGACAAAGCGACTTGAAAATGGTCAAAACCTTTATCCACCCTGTATGAAATCGCCCTGTTGGTAAAAAGCGAAGCAATGCACCGCCTGACCGCGTCCAATAATTCTTCTTCGCCGTTGATGTTTAAATAAGTGTCTTGTTGGCCGGCAAAAGAAGCGTTCGGCAGATCTTCGGCGGTAGCGCTTGACCTAACGGCAACATCCACATTATCCGTCCCGTATTCTTTTGATAACTTTTTATACGCTTGAATAATTTCTTGCTCTAAATCCTTCGGAAGAGGACGGCTTAAAATTACCTGCCTAACCGCCGCGCCGCGCCGCATTAAATCCCGGACATTATGAGTGTTAAGACCTTTTAAAATTTGTTTAATTTCTTTTTTAATGCCGGCTTCTTTAAGAAAATAATTATAAGCCGCGGAGGTAGTGGCAAAGCCGTTAGGCACGCGCATACCTCCGCCGGTAAGCTTTCTGTACATTTCCCCCAATGAAGCGTTTTTACCTCCGACTTGAGGAACATCCTTAATTGATAATTGATTGAAAAATTTTATGTATTGCATAATATTTTTTGAGATCTTTGGGATATTTAGGATCTTTAGAAATCTTGGGGTTTTATATTTCCAAGAATCTCAAAGATCTTAATAATCCCAAGAATCTTATTATAAATTTATCTTTTTACTCCATTCATAAATATACGGGATTTCCCACCATTCGCCATTTAATGTTTTTAGAATCGCTATAATGGATACGGCGAGTATTGCCAGCCCGAGCAATTGCCCGATGAACGGCACAACAGTGGCGAAACTTAACAAGAATAAAACAAACCCTTGTTTAGCGTGGAATTGGGCAAATTCAGAATCTTTTTTTCCGAGAAGCGGCGCTAAGCATAAAATCCAGGCGTAAGAAAGCGCCGCGATTGCTTTATTCGCCTCAACATCTTTATTAACGGTTAAAGCTATTTTTTTATCAAGCATAAGGTTAAGTTTTTAATTTTTAATTTTTTAATATTAAA
>QIIF01000075.1 GCA_003231075.1 Candidatus Falkowiibacteriota bacterium
GTTAATTTGCGGAAATTATATTTCTTTTTCAGCTCCTTCAAGCATCCTGTCCAGCGTATCGTCCTTGCTTAACCGCTCATAATCAGGCAATTCATCAATATTATTAATTCCCAAAAATCTTATAAAATCAAAAGTGACGGTGTAATATGTCTCTTTCTTTTTACTATCCGCTTTGCCCTCAATAAGGCCGCGCAGAAGTAAATTTCGGACTATCAGCGAACAATTAACTCCCCTGATGCGGTCCAAATCAATTTTGGAAATCGGACCGCGATAAGCGATTATGGTTAATGTCTCCATGCTGGGACGCGACAATTCTCCGGTCGTTTCATCTTTAATAAAACCCTGCACCAACTTGGCGTTTTCTGGCGAACTGACCATCTGATATTTTGATCCGTTTTTAATAATCTGAATGCCCTGATTTTTATTTTTATACTCTTCCACCAATTCATCGCCTGAACGCTTAATCTCTTTAATATCCGCCTTAATTAAATCCGCCAACTGTTTAGCCGCCATCGGCTTAGCGGAAATAAATAATAATGATTCTATTTTTGATTTTGCAGTCATATATTTTCATTGTTTTATGCTTTACTAATAGTTATTTCATTAAACAACCCCTCTTGTGAAACAGAAATATCCCTCTGCTTGACAAGCTCCAGCATCGCCAAAAAAATAACAATAACTTCTATTTTTGATTCCGCTGTTTTTAATATTTTACTAAAATTTATTTTTAACTCGCTTAACACTGTCTGCTGTATGGACTTGATTATATCTTCAATATTAATTTTGCGTTCCAGTTTTTCTTCTTCCAATTTTTCCGGCGGTTTTACCCGTCCGAGCAAATCATAAAAAATCATTTTCATATCGCCCGCTTTCAAATTTTTAGGCGGCGAAAACAAATTTATATTAGCCATTATAGCTTTTCTGTTAAACTCGCGCGCGAACATAAACTTTTTTTTGCCTACCATTTTTTCAACTTTTTTCATCGCTTCTATAAATTCTTTATACATTTTCAGCTGCCGTTCCAATTCCTTAATATCTTCCTCTTCCTCGGGAAACAAATAAGGAAGCAGGGCTTTTGATTTAATAAGCAGTAATCGCGCCGCCACCACTAAAAAATCCGCCATCTCATCCGGACCAATATATGTTGTTTTGTTTATATGCTTAATATACTGATCCGCGATTTTCGCCAAACTTACCTGCGTAATATCCATCTCCTCTTTTTCAACAATCTGAAGCAGTAATCCAAGAGGACCCTCAAAAGCATTTACTTTAATATTCAACATTCTTAAAACTTAAAAATTTAATTATGTTTATTATACCACAAACCCAAAAAAACAAAACCCCCCGCGTATATCGGAGGTTGAAAATTATTCACCCCTTTATTAAAGGGGGGTTGGGGGGATTTTGTTAATGCCTCCACGAATATTGGGGGTTGGGGGATTATAATTTTAAATAACAAATTTTAAATTTTAAATAATAAATAATTCCCCTCTTTAACAAAGAGGGGCTGGGGGATTATAATTTCCAATTTCCCCACCCCGCAGGAACGAATGGCATCCGCCCTTTATTCCGCTCGCTAAATGTTCGGAGCGCGCCGAAAAAGGAGCTAAGCTCCTGCGCGTTATACTATTTTTTATAATTCGCGGTTGTATATCGGCAAATACTATAAATAAAATCAAACTCGCAGGAGCTTAGCTCCTTTTATCGCAAAAACTCCAAGCGGACGGGGACGCGCCGCAGCGGTCCGTACGCGAAAAATGTTTTGGCGCGCCGGATTTCGCGTACGGGCTCCCGAGGTTTCGGGATGTCCCGTCCGCTGCCGCGCCGCGCCCGAATACGCTTTTCCCCGTCCCGTACCCCCGAGACTAAGTCTCCAATTGGAGACTTAGTCTCTTTTGCATTTCGGATTACCGCGTCGCTCCGGAATAGGCGATGGCGCG
>QIIF01000131.1 GCA_003231075.1 Candidatus Falkowiibacteriota bacterium
GGTAATGCCTCTTTACTTTTACTAAGGTTGTTTTTGCTGTTTTCTCCATAAGTTTAATAATTAATTTAGAGTAAAAGAATTTCAATATTATTCGGGACTGTCGCCGAATACCAGTTTTGGCATAAATTTTCAAATTTTATGGAAATTTTTCTTAAAAATTTTTTGCTTATGTGCTAATATAGGCCAAAATTTTTTAAGGAAAATTTACTGAAATTTGGGAATTTAGGACAAACTGGTGTTCGGCGACAGCCCCTATTCGGGTCATTCGGATAATAATTCGCAGATTCGGATTATAAGCGTCCGTTTATAATCCGAATCTGCGAATTACCGCCCGTATGCCGCGAATATAATGTTGTGAATTAATTTATGAATTTCATAATTTCATAATATCATATAATACTATTCTGTCAAGCGCCCGCAACTACCATAAAAATTATAATACATAGCGCGATTTTGGCGTAAATTGGGTTAAATGGTATAATAAAATAAGAATAAAAAGGGCGAATGCCATTCGCCCCTACGAACTATGAATAAAAAAAATTTACATTTTCCCGATAACTTCCTTTGGGGTTCGGCGACTTCGGCGCATCAAGTTGAGGGCGGGAATGTTAATGATTGGTCGGAGTGGGAAAAAGACAACGCCGAACGGCTGGCGCGCGGAGCTAAAAATTACTGGCAGGATTGGCAAAAGGAAAAATTTCCGGAAATGTTTGATCCGCGAAATTATATTTCAGGCAAAGCGTGCGATCATTATAATAGATATAAAGAGGACTTTGATGTGGCGAAATCATTAAACCACAACGCGCACCGCTTTTCCATTGAATGGTCGCGGATTGAGCCGGAGGAAGGAAAATTTAATAAAAAAGAAATTGAGCATTACCGCGATGTGATTAATGCCCTCCGCGAGAGAGGATTAGAGCCGTTTGTGACCTTATGGCACTGGACCAACCCCTTATGGCTGGCAAGGATCGGCGGACCGGAAAATAAAAAATTCGCTTATTATTTCAGCCGATACGCCAAATTCGTTGCTGAACAACTGGGAGATTCTGTTAATTTCTGGATAACGATAAATGAGCCGACCTCCGTTATTATAAATTCTTACGCGAGAGGAATATGGCCGCCGCAAAGAAAAAGTTTTTTATCTGTATTAAAAGTCTATAAAAATCTTGCCGCCGCCCACAATTTAGCTTATGGCGAAATCCATAAAATCTCCAAAGCCAATGTCGGATTCGCGAATATCCTCACTTTTTACGAGCCGTATGATAAAAATTCCGTTTTAGACAAGGCGGCGTTAAAAATTGCCGAGTATTTCAACAATAAAAAATTCTTAAATTTAACAAAAAACAAAAACGACTTTTTGGCGGCGCAATATTATTTCCACCACAAATTAAAATTCCCGTATAAAAACAAAAATACAAATAAAGCGCTAACAGATATGGGCTGGGAAATTTATCCGCGGGGAATTTATCATATTTTAAAAGAACTTAAAAAATTCAATCTGCCGATTTACATAACCGAGAACGGACTGGCGGACGCCGAAGATTCAAGGCGGGAAAAATTTATCAAAGAACATTTATACTGGATCTACAAAGCCATCCAAGAAGGCGCGGATGTCCGCGGATATTTCTATTGGTCGCTCTTGGATAATTTTGAATGGGACAAAGGCTTCTGGCCAAGATTCGGACTGGTGGAAATTGACTATTCCGCCCAAGGCGGATCCGCCTCGGGCGGAAAAACCTTGGAAAGAAAAATCAGGCCGAGCGCGAAGGTTTATGGGGAGATATGCAAGAAAAACAGATTAATTTTGTAATTTTTAAATTTTGTAATTTTGTAAATAATGTCTAAATTTTTAATTTTTAAACATTAAAGCATTAAAAATTATT
>QIIF01000089.1 GCA_003231075.1 Candidatus Falkowiibacteriota bacterium
CTTGGTATAAAAAAACCAAAAGAAATGACGGGAAACTCGCTGATAAAATAATAAATAAAGCGAATATTATAATTCGCTTTGCAATATTCGCGTTATATTTATGAATATTCAAGAAAAAAGAGAACAACTAAGTCGTCCAAAGCCGGTAGTATTGATTGTGTTGGACGGTTGGGGCATTACTCAACCGTATAGCGGCAATGCAATCAGCCAAGCGGATACGCAAGCGTTGAATGAATTAACCGCCAGATATCCGTCCATGACATTGATGGCATCAGGCGAGGCGGTCGGTTTGCCGTGGGGAGAATCCGGCAACAGCGAAGTGGGCCATCTTAATTTAGGATTGGGAAGAATTCTTTATCAGGGCTTGCCCAGAATCAACAAAGCCATAAGCGATAATAGTTTTTATAAAAACGAAGCATTGCTTAAGGCGATAGAGCATACTAAAAAAAATAATTCCCAGCTGCATTTAATGGGATTAATTTCAAACGGCTGTGTTCATTCTTCCATTGACCATCTGCAAGCATTATTGGTTATGGCTAAAGAGAATAATGTGGAAAAAATTTATATTCACGCTATTTTAGACGGACGCGATACCGCTTATAATAGCAGTATAAATTTTGTTAATAGTATTGAACGCAGTATCGCAGAATATGGAGTTGGCGAAATAGCCACGGTATCCGGACGATTTTATGCCATGGATAGAGATAATCATTGGGATAGAATAGCTAAATCGTATTTGGCTATGACTGAGGGGAAAGGAAATAAAGAAGCTACGGTGTTAGAGGCGATAGAAAAGAGTTATAAGAAAAAAATATATGATGAGGAATTTATTCCGGCCGTTATTTATAAAAATGGCGCTCCTCGCGTCAAAGACGGTTTAATAACCGATAATGACGCCATTATTTTCTTTAATTACCGCGCTGACCGCGCCAGAGAAATTACCGGAGCTTTTGTTTTGCCTGAATTTGATAAATTTACGCGCTCAAAGTATTTAAAAAATTTACTTTTTGTCGGTTTTACGGAATATGAAAAAAGGTTGCCGATTGAAGTCGCTTTTCCGCCTGAAAAAATTAAAAATACTTTAGGAGAAGTGATATCAAACGCCGGTTTAAAGCAATTAAGGATAGCTGAAACGGAAAAATACGCCCATGTCACTTATTTTTTTAACGGGGGAAAAGAAGATAAATCACCAGGAGAAACGCACGAGCTGGTTCCGTCGCCACCGGTTGACAGTTATGATTTAAAACCGGAAATGTCGGCTAATGAAGTGACGGATAAATTAGTTAAAGCGATTGAGGATGATTTATACGATTTTATATTGGTAAATTTCGCTAACGCCGATATGGTGGGCCATACGGGAAATATAAAAGCGACCATCAAGGCGGCTGAAACCGCCGATAAATGCGTTGGCAGAATTGTTAAGCAAGCGCTGGCTCGCGACGGATGCGTTTTAATAACAGCTGATCATGGAAACGCGGAAGTTGAATTTAATATGCAAACAGGAACTATAAATAAAGAACATTCCGCCAATCCGGTGCCGTTTATTATAGTAGGAAAGCAATTTGAGGGCAAAAGTATAGGCGTCCAAGACGCTCCCGGAGGCGATTTAAGCTTAATAAAGCCGCAAGGAATATTAAGCGATATCGCTCCGACGATTTTAAAGATTATGGGCATTGAAAAGCCGCCCGAAATGACTGGCAGATCATTAGTATAGGCATTTTTATCGCTAATCGCAGCGGAGTTATCAATTTTGAATAATAATGTTATTATTTATTGTTATGAAGCATTTATTTATCTCAATTAAGCGCAAAAAAAAGAATTATTCAATCAATATCGGTTTGATAATAATAGTAATACTCGCTTCATC
>QIIF01000170.1 GCA_003231075.1 Candidatus Falkowiibacteriota bacterium
ATATTAATAATTCGCGTGTCCCGCATTGGCGGCACGGGTTAGCGTCATTCAAATGCGCCCCATTCGTAGCGGGGCTCCCGAAGGGATAACATAGCGAAACGAATGACTTATACTCTTCTCGGCTTCCTCTTTCGGCAGCCGTTGTGGGGAACGGGCGTAACATCTTTTATGTATGTTACATTTAAACCGTTGGCGTTAAGCGCCCTGACCGCGGACTCTCTGCCTGTGCCAACGCCTTTAACAAATACGCTCACATCTTTTAATCCCGCTTCTTTGGCTTTTCCAACGGCAATTCTGGTGATAATTTGAGCGGCGTAAGGAGTTGATTTTTTCGGTCCCTTAAAACCGGCAATACCGGCGCTCGCCCATGAAATAACATTGCCTTTCGCGTCGGCTATGGTAACAATAGTGTTGTTGTATGTCGCTTTAACATAAACCTTGCCGACACTGACAATTTGAGCGGTTTTTTTCTTTTTCTTTTTTCCTTTTTGCAACGGCTTTTTTTCCGCTTTTCTTTTTTCCAATTTTTTCTTAACATCATCCGGCAATTCCTCTAATCCGTCAATTTTTTCCGGATTTTCAATTTCTTGATCTTTTACCGGCACAATCTTTTCTTTTGTTTCTTTAATTTTAACATCATCCTTAATATCAACCGGTTTTTTACCTGCCGTTTTTTCTTCTTTTTTTATATCTTTTTTATCTTCACTCATATTAATATAATTCAAATCTACAAATAATATTCAAATACTTCAAATATTTTTATTGAGATAATTATTTCAAAACTTAATTTGAAACATTTGAATGAATTTGAAAATTTGAATTATGTTTATGTTTTTTGCGACGAATTGGCTCTGCCCGAGCCCATTGTCCTGCGCGTATTTCCTCTTACGGTGCGGCTGTTTGTTTTGGTTCTCTGTCCTCTTGTCGGTAAATTTTTGGTATGGCGCATCCCCCGATAACTCCCGGACTCTTTTAAATGTTTTATATTGCTCATTATTTCTCTTCTTAAATCTCCTTCAACTCTTTCTTTTTTTTCAATTAATTCCCTAAGCTTGTTTACCTCGTCTTCGGATAAATCTTTTACTCTCGTATCCGGATTAATTTTCGCTTCTTTGAGCGCTTTTTGGGATTTACTGAGGCCAATGCCAAAAACATAGGTTAAAGAAATCTCAACCCTTTTATCATTTGGAATCATTACGCCCGCTATTCTTACTGCCATATATTAACAATTAACAATTAACAATTAACAATTAACAATCTGTTCTGTTAAATGTTAAGTGTTAAGTGTTACAAGTTGGCTATTATCCCTGCCTCTGTTTATGCTTCGGGTTTTTGCAAATAACATATACCCGGCCTTTACGCCGAGTTGTTTTACAGTCCTTGCACATTTTTTTAACCGAAGTCCTAACTTTCATAAATAAAAAATTATAACTTATAACCTATAATTCATAAGTCGCGTTTAACTCTTTCAGCCGTTAGTTATTAGTTATGGGTTATACAAAACTATAATCTGTATGTTATCCTTCCTTTTGTTAAATCATAAGGGCTGATCTCAACTTTTACCTTATCTCCCGGAAGCAATCTTATTCTGTTGATTCTCATCCTCCCCGACAAGTGCGCTAAAATTTCATGGTCATTTTCCAATTGAACCTTAAATGTGGCGGCCGGCATTAACTCCAAGACCTCCCCCTTCATCTCAATAAAATCTTTTGAATTGATTGATTTATTTTCTTCTGACATTATTGATTTTCCGTAAACCAACAAATTTAATCACAAATTCAAGCCGATAATTATATTATACTGTATTGCTTGTATTATTTGCGGTTAAATTTGTTAATTTACGAAAGACACAAAAAAAATTGGCAA
>QIIF01000163.1 GCA_003231075.1 Candidatus Falkowiibacteriota bacterium
GGTTTTTGATTTATGCCCACGGTATATGGCTGTCGCCATGGAGGGAATTAAAATTGAAGATTCTCCGAAATGGATGCGGGACAGATTGATTGCAGCCGGCGTTCGGCCTATTAATAATATTGTTGATATTACTAACTATGTATTACTTGAAATAGGGCAGCCCTTGCATGCCTTTGACGCAAAATTACTTGGAAATAAAATTATCGTAAGAAGGGCTAAAAATAGAGAGATTATAGAGACTTTGGATGGAGAAAAAAGAGCGCTGGATAAAAATGATGTTGTTATCACGGACGGAAAGAAACCGGTGGCGATTGGAGGGGTTATGGGGGGAGCTGATAGTGAAATTAACAATGAAACAATATCAATTATTATTGAATCGGCTAATTTTGATTATGTTTCAATAAGAAAAACATCGCAGAAACTGGGATTACGGACGGAGTCCTCAATGCGTTTTGAAAAAGGGCTGGATCCGAATTTGGCTGAATTGGCATTGGCGCGGACGGTTGAATTAGTAAAGAAATTATGCCCGAAAGCGTGTGTAATAAGCAGTCTTATTGATGAAAAGAAATTTAAATTAAATCAGGGCCCGATTGAATTAAATTTGGATTGGCTGGAAAAAAGAATAGGGGAGAAAATTGATGATAAAAAAATTATTGAAATTTTAGAAAGCTTGGGCTTCACGGTTGATTTGCAAACGGAACTCGGTTCTGGGTACCCAGAACCGATTTCCAAGACGGTATTGCGTATTATCGTTCCCACTTGGCGCGCCACCAGAGATATATCAATTCCTGAAGATTTAGTTGAGGAGATAGTTAGAATTTACGGATACGGCAACTTAAAGCCGAAACGGCCGAAAGTAGAAATGAAAAGCCCGGAGGTTAACGAGGAAATGGCATTGGAGAGAAAAATAAAAAATATTTTATCCGGCGGAGCCGCCTTAACCGAAGTTTATAATTATTCTTTCGCGGGCGAAGAACAGCTGAAAAAATTGAATATTGATTACGGCTCTCATATTCGTTTAGCCAATCCAATCGCCGCGCACCAGACATTGCTGCGGCAAAGCTTGGCGCCCAATTTAATCAATAATATTAAAACCAATCAAGCTAAGTTTGATGAAATTGGAATTTTTGAGATAGGCAATGTTTTTTTCAGCGCGGATGGAGATGTGGATAAAAACGGAAAAGGCAAAGAATTTTTGCCTTATCAGGAAAAGCAATTGGCTATTGCCGTTAGCGCGGGAGAAAAAACCGATGTTTTCAGCGAGATAAAAGCCGTAATTGAATATTTAATGTCATCGTTGAATTTACCCGTCTCTTATCAAAAAAGCGCCGATAAGCCCGGCTGGGCCGACGGGCAAATTTGCGCCGATGTCGTTATAAACAATAAAATAATCGGCAGAGCGGCTAAATTGCCGAGATCTTTGGCGCGCGCGGCCGGCGTAAAAAAAGAAACGGCAATCGCGGAAATTAATTTTAAAGAATTATTCGGCATAATAAAAATACAAAAAATTAAACAATATAAAAAATTGCCCAAATACCCGCCGGCCGTAAGAGATCTGGCGCTTGTGGTTGACGCCAAGATATTGTATAATGATATTAGGAATGAAATTGAGCAATTCGGCGAGCTGATAAGCGAGGTTGAATTGTTTGATGTTTATCAGGGGGAAAAGCTGGGGCAAAATAAAAAAAGTTTGGCGTTCCATATCACTTATCAAGCGGACAGGACGCTGACAGCGGAGGAAGTGGATAAATTGCAAGAGGGGCTGATTAAGAGATTGGAAGATAAGTTTGAAGCGAAAATTAGAGATTTTTAATGTCTGCGAATTACGAATTCATTACGAATTTACGAATATTTT
>QIIF01000034.1 GCA_003231075.1 Candidatus Falkowiibacteriota bacterium
AGCTCGCGCCGGGGATAAAGGGGGTTGGGGGATTATCAATTTTAAATAACAAATTTTAAATTGTTGGATTATTTCCGGCTGGCCGCATAAAGCAGGACTTGACTACTATTTTAATATAGGATAAAATGGTAGTGTAGTATAGTAAATAAACAACAATATTATGGCGCGTGACAATCTAATCAAAAGAAGCATATTTAATGAAATCCTCGGCCATCTGCCGGAAAAGGAAATAACCGTCATCATCGGCCCTCGGCAGACCGGCAAAACCACGCTTTTGGAACAAATCCAAGATTATTTAACCAATTCGTCTCCAAAAAGAATCCGTCCGGATTCTCTTTTCTATTTCAACCTGGATCTAACCAAAGATTTGGAGCTATTCAGCCGACAAGAGAATGTTATAAATTTTATCAAAGACAGAAAAAAAGGAAACGATATATTATACCTGTTCATTGACGAGGCGCAGAAAATAACCAACGCGGGCGTATTCATAAAGGGTATTTACGATTTAAAGCTGGGCGTGAAATTCATTCTGACTAGTTCCTCTTCAATGGAAATAAAATCAAAAATTCAGGAGGCGCTCACCGGAAGAAAAAAGATTTTCAAACTGATGCCTTTGAATTTCAACGAATACGCGGCTTACAAAAACCCGGAACTTTTTAAAATTATCAAAAAAGGCAAGGCGATTTCCGACTATGATTATTATGAATGGGAAAAACTGATCAACGATTTCGCCGTCTTCGGCGGATACCCGCGGGTTGTTATTGAAAACAACATAGGCAATAAAACGGGACTGATTGAAGAAATATACAACAGCTATTTAGAAAAAGACATAATTAATTTTTTAAAAATCCAAAAGCCGATTTCCTTCAATAAGCTCGTTTCCTTGTTGTCCGCCCGCGTCGGCAGTTTGTTGAATGTCAATAATTTGGCAACGGACGCGGGCGTGGAAGCGAAGACGCTTAATTATTATTTAAAAGTTTTGGAAGAAACCTTTATCATTAAGCCGATAAAGCCGTTTTTCACCAACCCGAGAAAGGAGCTGGTCAAAGCGCCAAAAGTTTATTTCATTGACAACGGATTGCGGAATTTCGCCTTGATGAATTTTAACTCCATGGCGGAAAGAGCCGACCGGGGAGAGGTTTTTGAAAATTTAATCGCGAGCGAGCTTGTGAAAATCGTTAATCCGCCGCACTCTCTCCATTACTGGAGGAGTCTGCAAAAAGCCGAGGTTGATTTTGTCGTCAGAAAGGGCGACGGAAAAATCATTCCCGTTGAAGTTAAAGCGCGAAAAATGGACAAACCGTCTCCAAGCAGAAGCTACTCGTCTTTCATATCAAGATACAATCCGGAAAAAGCCCTGCTCGTGAATTACAATTTACGGAAGGCGCGAAAAATCAACAAAACAAACCTAATCGCGCTGACCGTCGCCGACATTGGAGCCGCGATTGAATTACAATAAGTCGGTTTAACAAGCGGCCATTTGATAAATGGGACTGGAGGATTGATAGCCTAATTGATAAAGGGGGTTGGGGGATTATCAATTTTAAATAACAAATTTTAAATTTTAAATAATTTACTCTACGAATTACGAATAAAATACGAATTTACGAATTCTAATACAAAATAATTTTAATATTATTCGTAAATTCGTAACAGGTTTATAATCCGTAGATATTTTAAAAACCGGATAAACCAATATAATGGACGATAAAATTACAGCAAAATCATATTATCTATTATACTTTCTACTGTCTTTCTTTGTCATTCCGTCTCCCTTGTCATTCCGTCTCCCTTGTCATTCCGTCTCCCTTGTCATTCCGTCTCCCTTGTCATTCCGTCTCCCTTGTCA
>QIIF01000103.1 GCA_003231075.1 Candidatus Falkowiibacteriota bacterium
ACGGCTATCGTGGTTATTTTGGGCGTTTGGCTGTTTTTCGCTTCAATTGTGATAGTAGGCGCCGGGGAGACAGGTGTTTATTCTCTTTTCGGCAAAGTAAAAAATAAAGAACTTAGTTCCGGTTTTCATTTGGTGATACCGTTTGCCAAGGTGACAAAGATGAGCATTAGAACCGAAGAATATACAATGAGCGCCACCCGAGGAGAGGGCAAGAAAAACGGGGCGGATGCTATTACCGCTTTGACAAAAGAAGGGTTGAGCGTTGATTTGGATATGACGGTTTTATACCATTTGGACGAACAAAAAGCATCAGATATATATAGGGAGGTCGGCTTGGATTATGAATCAAAAATAATCAGGCCGGAAATAAGAAGCGCCATTCGCGAGATAATAGCGCAATATGAGACAAAGGATATTTATTCCGAAAAACGAGAAGAGGCGGCGCAACGGATTAATGATAAATTAAAGGAAAATTTGGGTCCGCGCGGAATTGTTTTAGAGCAGGTCTTGCTTAGGAATGTTAAATTGCCGGCGAATTTGGCGAACGCTATCCAAGAAAAATTGCAGGCCGAGCAGGAAGCGGAAAAATATGATTTTATTTTAACTAAAGAAAAGAAAGAGAAAGAAAGAAAAATTATTGCAGCCGAGGGGCAGGAAGAATCGCAAAAAATTATAAACAAAAGTTTGACCAATAATTATTTGTATTATCTTTATATCAGCGAACTGAAAGACAGAAAGGGGACTATTTATGTGCCGATCAGCGCCTCAACCGGGATGCCGCTGTTTAGGAATATAGGAAAATAAATTACAAATCCAAAATTATAAATCCTAAATAAATTCAAAATTCAAAATTTCTACCGACTTTTAAGTCGGGTTCAGGCGGCTTTAGCCGCCCTACGGCAGGTTAAAACCTGCCGGACCCGAGCTAAAGCTCGGTAGAATAATATTGTGTTTATGATTACGCCGGGGATAAAAAAAATAATTGAAAATAATGTTGTTGCCCTGACAACTGTTAATAAATTCGGCAAGCCGCATGCTATCGCCGTGGCTTGCGTTAAGGTTGTTGGCGGGAAAATTATTATTTCCAATTCGCATATTAAAGAAACTATAAAAAATTTAAATATAAACAATAATGTCGCTTTAGCTGTTTGGAATAAAGAATGGGAAGACGCTTGTGTCGGCTTTGAATTAAAAGGGAAAGCGGCATACAGCGTGGAAGGCAAATGGGCTGATTTTGTAAAAAATATGCCGGAAAACGAAGGATACCTGATTATGGGGGCGATAGTAGTTGAAGTTAATAAAATTAAAGAGCTAAAAAGTTAAATAATATATGCTAAAGATAGATTTACATATTCATACAATCGCCAGCGGGCATGCTTATAATACAATTCTTGAGTATATTAATAAAGCTCAAGAGCTAAAAATGACAATGATCGGTTTTAGCGAGCATGGTCCGAGCATGGAAGAGGCGGCGCCGAAAGGATATTTTTTATGTATTAATCGTTTGCCGAGAAAGATAGGCAACTTAATAATATTAAGAGGCATTGAGGCGAATATAATTAACAAGAAAGGCGAAATTGATATATCCGATGATATTATTAAAGATAAGCTTGATTATGTTGTCGCGGGTTTGCATAAAAATGTAGGCCTCCATAATGATGATAAGAAAAATAACACAACGATGCTGATTAATGCGGTTAAGTCCGGAAAAATTGATATATTATCCCATCCGTTTGTTAATAATTGGATACCATTTGACGCGAAAAGAGTTTATGAAGAGGCGTGCAGGCGCGATGTGCTGTTAGAAATTAACGCGCACTACCTTTCTATTCCTAAAATAAGAGAA
>QIIF01000153.1 GCA_003231075.1 Candidatus Falkowiibacteriota bacterium
AATATATTCATAATTTGTAGAATATGTTTACCAAAAAACAAATAAAAAACATATTAAAAAAATCAAATATTCTGCCGGATAAAAGTTTTGACAAGTTAAGCAAAGAAGCGGCTAAACAAAATAAAAGCATAGAGAATTATTTAATAGAAAAGAAAATCATTACTCAATTGGCTTTATACGAAAAAGCGGCTAAATATTTTAATGTGCCTTTTATTAATTTAAAAGAACAGACGATCAGAAAAGATATATTGTTAAGCATCCCGGAACCGATAGCGATCACGCATAAACTGATCGCCTTTGATCTTGACGGCAAAGAAATAAAAATAGCCGCGTTAGATCCGGGAGATCTGGAAATTTTTGAATTTCTAAAGAAAAAAACCGGGCTGAAGCAAAAAATATTCCTCACCACTCCCGACAATATCAAAGAAGGAATAAAGCAATATCACAAAACGCTAAAAGCCGAATTTAACTCACTGACAAAAAACGGCTTAACAGTTTCCGCTAATTCCGGCTTAAACAATAATGGCGGCAAGGAAAGTCAGGAGGACGAACAAGGGCTGAAAAAATTGGCGGAAGATTTGCCGGTGGTAAGAATAGTAAACACGCTTCTTGAATACGCCATATTTGAAGGCGCCAGCGATATTCATATTGAACCGGAAGAAAAAAATATTATCGTCCGTTATCGGGTAGACGGCATATTGCATAATGTTATGAATTTGCCGAAAAATGTCCAATCCGGAATAGCGGCGCGCATTAAGATACTCTCCAATTTAAAAGTTGACGAACACCGCCTGCCCCAAGACGGCCGCTTTAAAATTGCCAGCGAAGAGTATAAGGTTTCATTCCGTGTTTCCATAATACCTACCTTTGACGGCGAAAAAATAGTTATGCGGCTGCTCAATGAAAAAGCGCAGATTTTAACATTGGAACAGCTCGGCCTCCAGCCAAGCGTTATGGAAATTGTTAAAAAAAATATTTCCAAACCGCATGGGATGATACTGGTCACCGGCCCGACCGGCTCGGGCAAAACCACTACTCTTTATACAATTCTAAATATTTTAAACACTCCGGAAGTAAATATATCAACAGTGGAAGATCCGATTGAATATCGCATGCCGCGCGTAAACCAATCTCAAATCAATGTTAAAATTAATTTTACATTCGCGCTCGGCTTGCGCGCGCTATTAAGGCAAGACCCGGACATTATAATGGTGGGAGAAATACGCGATCAAGAAACGGCGGAAATAGCGGTGCACGCCGCCATGACCGGACATCTGCTGCTCTCCACTCTCCATACAAATGACGCCGTCACCACTTTGCCGCGGCTGACGCAAATGAATATCCCCGCATTTTTAATCGCCTCCACCACCAATATCATAATCGCGCAAAGATTAGTCAGAAAAATATGCCCAAATTGCATCCAAAGCTTTAATTTGGACAAACAAGTAATAGAAGAATTAAAAAAACAATTGGATATCGCGCGCATACTGGAAAAATTGGAAAAAAATAAAATTATTTTTAACGCGAAAAAAGGATTAGAAAATATTCTTTTTTACAAAGGGAAAGGATGTAAAAAATGCGGAAATACCGGATATAAAGGACGAATAGGGGTTTACGAGGCTATGGAAATCACCGATGAAATATCAAAACTTATTTTAAGAAACGCTCCCATTAATGAAATAGAAAAACAAAACGAAAAAAACGGAATGATTTCTATTATTGAAGACGGCTTTATTAAAGCAAAAAACGGCATCACCACTATTGAAGAAATTATGAGAGTAACACAGGAATAAAATCTTGAAATTATGATTCATAGCCACGATTTACGCGTTT
>QIIF01000011.1 GCA_003231075.1 Candidatus Falkowiibacteriota bacterium
GAAGAAATGGGCGGCGGAGTATTGCTTCAAAAGATAATAGGAGTTATGCTGGTAAGCACGGGGCTTTATATGCTGATTACATAAAATTTTTCGCCGCGGCAGAATCTCTCCGCCAGGCTGTCTAAAAAGTCCATTTTTGACTATTTTTTAGAATTTTTTTAGCTAATTTTAGCATATCAAATTTTTCAAAATAGAGTTTTTAGACAGCCTGCCGCGAGGATTCTGCCGGTTTTATCCGATAACGCGGCTTATCCCGTAAGCTATGTTAAGCGCGCTAATATTCCATAAATTTAGCTAAAAATATGGAGTGTCATTCCATAAAATTTGACAATTTTATGGAATTAAAATTATACGCTTGACAAATCCCTAAATTTGATATAAAATAGGGAATGTAATCACTAAATTAGACCTATGTATCAAAGAATTATTAAAAAACAAGTTAAAAGCAGTTTTTTTAAAGGAAAAATTATTATTATTGTCGGGCCAAGGCAAGTTGGAAAAACAACTTTATCAGAGGAAATAATAGAAAATTTTGATCCAAATAAGGAAAAAACTGTTTTTTTTAACTGCGATAATCCGAGCGACAGAGCATCTTTGGATGAAAAAGATTTTGAATGGCTGGACGCTCTTGTCGGCGATAATAAAATTATTTTTATTGACGAAGGGCAAAAAGTCGGCAGTATAGGACAAACCGCAAAACTGCTTATTGATAAATATAAAAACAAAAAACAGATAATTATCACCGGCTCCTCCAGTATTAACTTATTAAATAAAACGCAAGAAGCGCTTACCGGCCGAAAAAAAATATTTCATTTATTCCCCTTAGGCATTGAAGAAATATACCCAAGGAAAAATATTCTTACCATTAAAAAAGAGCTGGAAAATATTCTTATAACGGGTTTATACCCTGAAATAATAAATATTAAATCGCTCCGAGAAAAACAATCAGAACTGCGGGAATTGTCATCCAGTAATTTATATAAGGACATACTTGAATTCCAGCAAGTGAAAAATTCAACAACTATATTTAATTTGTTAAAAGCCATCGCCCTGCAAATCGGCTCCGAGGTCTCCTATAACGAGCTCGCGAACACTGTCGGGATTGACAAAAAAACAGTTGAAAGATATGTTGACCTTTTGGAAAAAAATTTCATCATATTCCGGCTTTCTCCGTACTATACAAATAAGAGGAAGGAAATATCAAAATCCAAAAAAATTTATTTTTACGATCTGGGAATCCGCAACGCCGTTATCAATAATTTTAATCCGCTTGATTCAAGAAACGATGTCGGCGCGCTTTGGGAAAATTTTATTACTGTTGAAAGGTTGAAATATCTAACCTACCATAATATTTATTCAAACAATTATTTTTGGAGAACTTTTACGAAAACCGAAATTGACTGGGTGGAAGAACGGGGCGGCCGGCTTTACGGCTTTGAATTTAAATTTAAAAATAAAAAAGCAAAACAACCGGCGCTTTGGCGAAGCTATAAGAATAGCGAGTTTAAAATAATAACATCTGAAAATTTTAATGAGTTTATATTATAAACATCTTCGCCGCGCCGAATTCTTCCACCGAGCTTTAGCTTTATGGCGTGACGGTACGCGGCTAAAGCCGCGAAACCCTGAGCTAAACGGTGGAAGTAAAGCGAAAATATTATTTTATGAATAACAAACAACAAAATTTATTAAGAGATGATATTGAATACTCTGTCCATTGCGAAGAAAACGGGAAAGTGATCGGGCCGATATCAAAATTACACGCCCACCAAAACGGCGCGCGCGGCGCAATCTGCCATTACAGCACTTGGTCAATGGT
>QIIF01000160.1 GCA_003231075.1 Candidatus Falkowiibacteriota bacterium
GTAAATTTTCTCCGTTACTATCAAAAGTATGATTACTTTTTCGCGCAAACATAGAGAAAGCAACCCCTTTTTTAAAGATTTTAAAATTTTCTACCGAGAATTCAATAATTGATATTTTCATAATTTTGTAAATTATTTACTTAAATACACCATAAGTATATATTATATTGAAAATAAACGCAAGTTTTTGTAAAAAAAATACAAAATATCTTTGACTGCTTTCTCATCCCTGTCCATCATAAATTATTCACTAAATTAAACACCAGTTTCTCAAAATCGGCGCCTCCCTTCCCCACTCACTCACTTCGTTGCGGAGGGAGTGGGATTCGAACCCACGAGGAGCTTGCGCCCCTAACGGTTTTCAAGACCGTCGCCTTCGGCCACTCAGCCATCCCTCCATTATTAAGCCGGAGAATTTACGCGTTTGAATTTTCGTCCGAAGTCTCCTTTTTCTCCGCCTTTCTCGCGATTACGAAAATGTAAAAAATGTCCAACAGAGCGAGAGTGTTTAGAATTAAAATGGCGATAAACCACTTCATATGACCAAGCCGCGCCGCCTTCCACAGCGCCACACCTTTCCACGGCAAAAGCCAAAGGGTGAGTATTGCCATCATCCACCAATTTTGCTGCATAAATTGCTCCATAGGGTTATTTTAGTTTACTTTATTTTCAGGTGCAATCCTTTTTTCAGGCAGGATGTGCAGATTTTAATCCTTCCGCCACCCGAAAGAGGCGCCCATTGCAAATTGGGATATCTTCGTTTTTTGCCGGTCGGATTGTACTGCTCGGCTCGCACTCTGTTGCTGTACCTTCCGCCCAGTATTGATGTTTTTCCGCAAGTGGGACAAGATTTTGCCATAAATTTAAAGTTTGTTTTTGTTAACCTAACGAATTTATGTTATCATAAGCGCAGTTATTATGCAAGAAATCGATTTCATATTCGCAATCGCCATTTTAATAATGTCGGTTGTAATCCACGAAGTTTCGCACGGCTATGTTGCCAACGCCATGGGCGATCCAACCGCCAAATATGCCGGACGGCTTACGCTCAACCCGATAAAGCATCTGGATTTTACAGGCTCTTTTCTCGTGCCGATGATAACTTATCTTATCGGAGGTGTGATTTTCGGGTGGGCGAAGCCTGTGCCGTACAACCCGTACAATCTCAAAAACCAGAGATGGGGGCCGGCGGGGGTCGCGGCGGCGGGACCGGCGTCAAACTTTTTCGTGGCGATAGTGTTCGGACTGCTTATCCGCTACGGATCCGTTTACGAATTCCTGTCGCCCGCTTTCCTGCAAATCGCCGCGCTTATCGTCTTCATAAACATTATTCTTGGAGTTTTTAACCTTATACCCATCCCTCCTTTGGACGGCTCAAAAGTGCTTTTCGCGATTTTGCCGTATAAATGGCACCACATCCAGGAATTTCTTGAACGCTATGGTTTTTTCATTCTTCTTATCTTTATCTTCTTTTTCTTCCGCCTCATTTTGCCGGTCGTCTCCGGTCTGTTTAAATTGATAACGGGCGCCGGTTTTTAGTTTTTGGAGTTGATTCTCTCTCTGTTTTTTGTTAGAATGCAAGCATGAAAAGGCAATTTACGGCAATTTATAAAAAAAGTGGAAAGTGGTATCTTGGCTGGATTGAAGAAATCCCGGGCGTAAATACTCAAGGAAGAACCCTAAAAGAAGTGAAAGAAAACTTAAAAGAAGCGCTCTTTTTGATTTTTGAAACTAATCGTTTGGTGAATAAGCCGAGAAGAGGGCAAAGAATTATAAAAGAACCCTTAACTCTCACC
>QIIF01000016.1 GCA_003231075.1 Candidatus Falkowiibacteriota bacterium
GTAGTCGGTTATTTAAGGCCGGTGGATCAATGGAATGACGCTAAACAATGCGAGTATAAAGACCGCAAAACTTTTAAGGTAAAGATTAACGATTAACCCATAAAGATTAGTTAAGAATATTTTGGTATTTTCCTAATCACTAAGCAACTAATTAAACCAATTACTATGCGTATAGGCGGTTTGCAAAAATTCAGCTTGCTTGATTATCCCGGGCATTTGTCAGCTATAATATTTACCCAAGGTTGCAATTTCAGATGCGGTTTTTGTTATAATCCCATGCTTGTCCTGCCCAAAAAGGACGGGAATAAAAAAGATCACTCTCTTTTGTCGGAGGATGGTCTTTTTGAATTTTTAAAAAAAAGGCAAGGCAAACTGGACGGGGTGGTGATTACCGGCGGAGAGCCGACTTTGCACGAAAATTTGCCCGAGTTTATTTCCAAGATTAAAAATTTAGGATTTAAGATTAAACTGGATACTAACGGAACAAATCCGGAAATGCTTTCCGCTCTTTTGGAAAAGGGGATTATTGATTATATTGCCATGGATATCAAAGCTCCGATTGAAAAGTATAAAAAAATAACAAAATTCACCGGCAGTTTGGCTGATATTAAAAAAAGTGTTAAGATAATTATAGGCAGTAATTTGCCGTATGAGTTCAGGACTACGGTTGTTCCGGGTTTGGTTGAAAAAGAAGATATTGCCGAGATGGGCGAAATGATTAAGGGGGCAAGAATTTGGTATTTACAAGGGTTTAAGCCGGATACGGATTTGGTTAATAACGATTTACGGAAAGTAAAGCCGTATAGCGAGAGTGAATTGGAGGAGATGGCAAATATCGCGAGAAATTATGTTGGGGAATGTATTGTGAGATAACATAGTTAATTAATAAATTCTAAATTAATAATTCTAAATTCAAGTTTATGATTAACAAAAAATTTATCCAAAATTTAAAAAAAGAATACGATAAGCGGACGGGGGAGAGGAGGCAGATAATCAGCTCATCCAATATTATTTTGCATGACTCAAAAAGAGTTATTTTTTCTTTGCATCGGATGGACATCAAGAGAGCATCCGAGTTGTTGGACAGCGCCGAGAGCGCGCTTTCCGGCTTGGAAAAAAAATTCGGGCATTGCCGTTTATCCGAAGAAGGAGCGTATAAGGCGGCGGCGGAAGAATATGTTGAGGCGAAAATGTTTTATCGCGTAATGACCGGAAAAAAAGTGGACAAAATCAGCAAGATTGAAATGAGCACGGACAGTTTATTGGGTGGCATTTGCGATTTGACCGGCGAACTCGCGCGGCGGGCGGTTAATCAAGCGTCCGCGGGAAATTTTGATGAAGTGGAAAAAATAAAAAAAGCCATCAACGAAATTATGGCGGAATTGGTAGAGTTTGACATCACCGGCTATTTAAGGACAAAATTTGACCAAGCAAAGACAAACTTAAGAAAAATAGAGCAGATTGATTATGAGATTAAGTTAAGGAAATAATGTTGAAACAAATCATCCGTTATTTGACCGAATTAGTTATCCCATTACACCCCATATTTGCGTAACATACAAATATCCACCATTATCCAAACAAAAAGTTTGCATAATAACCAGTTATATTCAATATTATTTTTGCCCCTTAAATATAGAAAACTATTTAATAATTTATAAATTCAATTAAATTATGAGTAAAAAAATCGTTATTAGTTCAAGTATGAAATTTCGTAGTTTAGTTAAAGCAACTATGAAAAATTTGGAAGAATTAGGATTTAATCCTTCCGCTGCGGCAGAATCTCCT
>QIIF01000017.1 GCA_003231075.1 Candidatus Falkowiibacteriota bacterium
AACGGGAGTCGAACCCGTGTCTTCAGCTTGGAAGGCTGACATAATAGCCATTATACAATACCCGCGTAAATAATTAAAATGTAAAAATAAAAAACCAAGATGATAATTTAAAATATAAAAATTTTAGAGGATTGGCGGCAATTTCTTTTTATCGCGGTTGGCTGTATTTTAACAATGGCGATAGCATCCATTGCATAAAATCTCCAATCATATTAGTCATAATCAAAAGTCCGATAAAGAAAAACAACATTCCGATTAATTTGTATCCGAGCCGTGTTCCACCGGATGAACCAAGATAGTGTTCAAAAAATTCTATGGAACCGAAGTTGTTCAACATCCATTCTGATTTTATAACAATAGCAACGCTAATTGCCATGATAATAATGCCTATTATAATATGCATAATAGTTAAACTCAAATTTTAAAGTTAAAATTCAAAAATTGAATATTATTTTTTAATAGTTTTAAATTTTGATGTTTATTTCTCGTTAGCAGCGGGTTCGGCGACAGTCCCATTTAGTATAATTAAGCGGGTTAAGCCTTTTGCCGTTTATAATAACTTCAAAATGCACATGCGGACCGGTTGACCATCCTGTAGAGCCCATAGCGGCGATAATTTCTCCCTTGCTTACTTTATCTCCTTTTTTTACATAGAGTTTGGATGCGTGGCCATAGCGGGTTTTTCTTCCGCCGCCGTGGTTAATCACGATATGCAGGCCGTATCCTGTGCCCCAGCCGGCTCGTTCCACTATACCGGCATCGGCCGCGTAGATAGGAGTTCCTATTTTGTCGGCGATATCAATAGCGCGATGCCTCCATGAATAATATTGCGTTATGCGATGCCTAACAGTGGGCCAATTCATTTTGTTGCCGGCAATCGGGCTGGCATTAGTGGATCTTACCAAGTCTTTAATAACAGTAATACCTGAATATCTTTTTGGTTTGCTCCGCGCGTAACGAGTATTCTTTCCATTGGGAATAATTAATTTTTGCCCGACGGTTAATTTGCTTGAATCCGTTAGCCTGTTTTGTTCTATTATTTCCTTTTCTTCTATATTATACTTTTTTGCTATTTTTGACAAACTTTCGCCGCTTCTGACTTTATGGGTTACTCCGTTTACCGGCAATATGGCTAATTTATCGCCCGGCCTGATTATACTGTATGAATTTAAATTATTTTCCCATAGAATGGTGCTTGCTTTAATATTAAAATTTTCCGCAATAGTGCTGATGCTATCTCCCGATTTAACGGTATAATTTATTATTTTTCTTCTCGGTCTTTTAATTTTTTTAGTGGAAGCTATGTCCGGTTTAATCAAAGCTCCCCCTCCTTGCGCCACAGTATCAATTTCCGCGTTAACCGCGCCTCCAACCGGTTGAATTTGCGCCGTAGGCTCTAATCTGGAGCCGGGTAGATTTTCCAAATAGTTTTGCGTCGGTCGCGTGGCCGTATTATTATTAAAAGATTCTTCTACTAATTGTTCATCCTCCATATCTCCAAATTCACTTTTAATTAAGTCGGATAAGATTGTTTTATTTGCTTTATCAGGTAATGTTTCCGCTTTTGTTTTAGATGTATAATTAACGAATATAAGAATTACCGTTAGAAAAATAATTAATATATGAGCTAATTTTTTATTTATTAAAGAAAAAACAGAGTTATTTTTAAAAGAACGCCCTCCGATTTTATTAACAATATAGAGGTAAATTTTGTAAAATTTAACCGCAATTTTATAAAAGATAAAGCGTAATAACGCCCGTCCCGGCTTAAATATGAGATTA
>QIIF01000093.1 GCA_003231075.1 Candidatus Falkowiibacteriota bacterium
CACCGAGTATCGCTATGAGCGGCGCTTGGACGATTTCTTTGAGTTAGAGAAAGAAAGAACGGATCTTCTGCTTTTGGATTATCTTAATTTTGGCGGATACCCGAGAGTTGTAACGGAAAATTCTCTTTTGGAAAAATTAAAAATTATCAACGAGATATACCGCAGTTATATTGAGAAAGATATTTCTTATCTTTTGAAAGTTGAGAACACGGAAGCGTTTAATTCTTTGATTAAAATCCTCGCGAGCCAGATCGGGAATATGCTGAATTATTCTGAAATTGCTAACACCTTGGGTATTTCGGCGCAGACGGCGAAAAAATATCTTTGGTACGCGGAAAAAACTTTTATTATCCAAAGAGTCCGCCCATTTTTTAAAAACACGAGAAAAGAAATTACCAAGTCGCCGGTTGTTTACTTTAATGATTTGGGGCTGAGAAATTATTCACTTGGGTTGGCGGGGGACATAAAAAACAGCAGCGATATCGGATTTTTATTTGAAAATTTTATTTATTTAATATTGAAAGAAAAGCTTGATTATATTCGCGGCGCTGATGCCATCCCGCGTTTTTGGAGGACAAAAGATAGGGCGGAAGTTGATTTTGTGCTTGAATTCGGAGGAGGCATAATTCCAATTGAGGCGAAATACAAAGAATTCAAAAAACCGAAAATAGAGCAATCAATGAAAAGCTTCATTAGAAAATATAATCCGCCGAAGGCGCTTATTATAAACAGAAATTTGTCATTTAAACTTAAAGCGGATAAAACCGAAGTGGAATTTATTCCATATAATGAGTTCGTCAGGAAAGCTTTTACTTTGAATTAAGCGGTATTTTACGATAAAAGGCGAGTTTATCCCGCTGGAAAACCAGTATCACCTTTTTTGTTTTGGAAAAGCGATGAAGACCGTCAGAAATTTACGGGGAAACAGTTTAAAATTTATGCAAACAATAAAGATTTCTAATGGGACTGTCGCCGAATGCCAGTTTTGGCATAAATTTTCACACGTCAAGCGAGTACAAGCAAATTTTATGGAAATTTTTTAAGGAAAATTTACTAAAATTTGGGAATTTAGGACAAACTGGTGTTCGGCGACAGTCCCCCAATAGGGTAAAATTGATTTATATCGCCAATGCGAGAATTCCGACAAAAAGGGTGTGTTGACATTAATATGCGGATAATATAAACTATATATAAGGTTAAAACTAATATATGGGACATATATGAAAAAAGGTGATTATCTTTCAGTAATATTGCGTTCAAACAAAACAGTCTTTTCTTTCAAGGACATTGTTTTGCTGTGGGGCGATTCTGGCGCCGCCGCCAGAGTGCGGATTAATTATTATATAAAAAACGGAGATTTATATCATATTCGCCGCGGTTTTTACGCTAAGGATAAAAATTACAATAAATTTGAACTTGCGGCAAAAATTTACACCCCGGCTTATGTGAGTTTTGAAACCGTGTTGGGACAATCCGGAATCACTTTTCAACACCATAGCCAAATTTTCGCCGCGTCTTATTTGACGCGCGAGATAAAATGCGGCGGGCAAAAATATTCTTTCAGAAAAATAAAGGACGCCATATTGACCAACAGGGCGGGGGTGGAAAATGCGGGCGAATATTTTACAGCGTCAAAAGAGAGAGCCTTTTTGGACACGCTTTACATAAACAAAGACTATTATTTTGACAATCCGTCTCCGCTTAACCGGGATAAGGTTTTTAAGATTCTGCCGATTTATAAAAACAAAAGGATGGAGAAAAAGGTGA
>QIIF01000126.1 GCA_003231075.1 Candidatus Falkowiibacteriota bacterium
CGGCCTAAAGGCCGGTAGAAATAATATATGAACAAAAAATCAAAAATATATATTGCCGGACACCAAGGATTGGTCGGCTCGGCGCTGGTTAAAAAACTGGAGCAAAAAGGATATAGTAATTTAATTCTAAAAACAAAGAAAGAACTTGATTTATTGGATAGCGCCGCCGTTAAAAATTTTTTTGAAATAGAAAAACCCGATTATGTTTTCTTGGCGGCCGCCAAAGTCGGCGGCATACTGGCGAACGACGCCTACCCGGCGGATTTTATCCGCGAAAACTTAATAATCCAAAATAATATTATACATAACGCCTATTTAACTAAAGTAAAAAAACTGTTATTCCTCGGAAGCTCCTGTATTTACCCAAAAAACTGCCCGCAGCCGATTAAGGAAGAATACTTATTATCCGGCGAATTGGAAGATACCAATAAGGCGTACGCCATCGCCAAGATCGCCGGAATAATAGAATGCCAATCATACAATAAGCAATACGGAACAAATTTTATTTCAATAATGCCTACCAATCTTTACGGGCCGAATGATAATTTTGACCTAAAAACTTCGCATGTCCTGCCCGCCCTGATCAGGAAATTCCACGAAGCCAAAATTAACAATAAAAAGGAAGTTGAGGTATGGGGAACCGGCGCGGCAAAGCGGGAATTCCTGTATGTTGGCGATCTGGCGGACGCTTGCCTGTTTTTAATGAATAATTACAACAAATCCAAAATAATAAACATTGGGACCGGAGAAGATATTTCCATTAAAGAGCTGGCGGAAACAATCAAAAAAATAACAGATTTTAAAGGCAAGATAATATGGGATAAAAGCAAACCCGACGGAACGCCAAGAAAACTGCTGGATGTAGGCCGCCTGCGCGATCTCGGATGGAAACATAAAATAAATTTAAAAGAAGGCATTGAAAAAGTTTATAAAGTTTATAAAGTTAAAAGTTCATCAAGTTAAAAGTTAGAAACTTTACAAACTTTATGAACTTGAAAAACTTTACAAACTTTACAAACTTTATAACTTTATGAACTCAGTAACCATAATTAAACCGAAAAAAACCCTCAGTTGGGAGGATTTCAGAGAAATTTGGCGATACAAGGAATTGCTGTATTTCTTTACCTGGAAAGATTTCAAGGTCCGATATAAGCAAACCGCCATCGGCGTTCTTTGGGCGATTTTTCAGCCATTTATGACAATGATAGTTTTTAGCATATTCTTCGGTAAATTCGCCAAAATGCCGTCAGACGGAATCCCCTACCCGATATTCGTTTACGCCGGACTTTTATTTTGGCAATTTTTTTCCACATCCCTCTCGCAAACAAGCGGCTCTCTCATCAGCAATGCCAATATAATCACAAAAGTATATTTTCCCCGGCTGATATTGCCGATATCCGGCGTTATGACCAAATTCGTTGACTTCTTTATCGCGTCAATAATACTGGCGGGGATGATGATCTATTACGGATATGTCCCAAATCTAATCGGCCTCTTAATACTGCCCCTGCTTCTGCTTATAACTTTTATGGCGGCGGTCGGCGGCGGACTGTTCTTGGCGTCAATAAATGTCAAATACCGCGATGTCAGATATGTCCTGCCCTATTTCATCCAGATGATGCTTTTCATAACACCCGTTATTTATCCGGCAAGCATGGTCGGCAAATACTCCTGGCTTCTGGCGCTAAACCCGATGACCGGAGTTATCAAGGCGGCGAGAGCGGCGCTTTTCGGCAACGCGCCGATTAATTGGGAGCTTCT
>QIIF01000105.1 GCA_003231075.1 Candidatus Falkowiibacteriota bacterium
GAAAATAAAGAATACAAGGAATATATGATAAAAAAATTCCTATCTTTTTACGAAAATAATCCCGAGTATCAAAAAAGAAACAATACCTTGCTGAATAAATGCCAAAAAGAATATTGGAGTAAAGAAAAAAATAGAAAAAAACAATCTGAACGAGTAAAACAATATTTTAAAGATAACCCTGATAAACGGATTGAACTTTCAGATTTAGCGAATAAACAATGGGGAGATAAAAATTTAAAGCAATGGAGAAAAGATAAAACCAAGCAACAATGGACCTCGGAATTTAGGAAAAAAAGATATGATGCTTATAATCAAACATATCTTCGCAAGGCATTATCCGCATTAAAAGAAATTTATGAGAAAACAGGCAATATTAACAAAACCGCTTATGATAATTTAAGAAAAAATACCGGGGATAGAAGTATTATAAAGTTGGAAACAATTTGCCACAGATTTTTTAACGGCAATTCCGAAAAACTAAAAGACGCCGTCATAAACTATAACCATAAAATAAAAACTATCGTACCTGTAAATAAAAAAATTGATGTGTACGATATTGAAGTGCCGGAAACGCATAATTTTGCTTTAGCATCCGGTGTATTCGTCCATAACAGCGCCAAACAAGGCCGCAACCGAAGATTTCAAGCGATATTGCCTTTGCGCGGCAAGATTTTAAATGTAGAACGGGCGCGATTGGATAAAATGCTCGCCAATAATGAAATTAAAAATTTGGTAATCGCTTTGGGTACGAATATTGACGACCAATTTGATATAGAAAAATTGCGTTATCATCGGATTATAATAATGACCGATGCCGATGTTGACGGCTCCCACATCCGCACCCTTCTTTTAACTTTGTTTTTCCGGCATTTTACCCCGTTAGTAACGGGCGGATATCTCTATATCGCCCAGCCCCCTCTTTATCAAATCAAAAAAGGCGCGACATTCAAATACGCCTACACTGACGAGGAAAAAGAGGCGATAATAAAAGAATTCGGCGGAACCGCCGCTGATGTTTCCGAACCGGAAGAGGAGGATGCCTCCGATAAAGAAGAAGAAACAGAAGAAGAGAACGAGGATAAAAAAGCTAAAGCGCCGGCGCGCATTAATATTCAACGATATAAAGGTCTTGGTGAAATGAACCCGGAACAGCTCTGGGACACAACCATGGATCCGGCAAACCGCGTTATGAAACAAGTTACGGTTGAAGACGCCGCCCGCGCCGACGAAATTTTTGATATGCTTATGGGCGAAGATGTCCTTCCCCGCAAACACTTCATCCAAACCCACGCCAAAACGGTTGAAAATTTGGATGTATAAATCCCTCCTCCTTGATAAAGAGGGTTGGGGGGATTTTAATTTAAATATAATTCTATTAAACTTTGTATAACCATAAAAAAGCCCCGCATCGGCGGGGCTTTTTAAATATATAAAACTTTTTAGGTATGAAAAAAGATAGAGTGTTTGGTTGGTTGGTTGGTTGGTTGGTTGGTTGGTTTTTGATAGGATAGAAGTTTTTGTTTTTTTGTTGTGTTGTGTTGTGTTGTGTTGTGTTTTTGTGTGTGGGGGTTGATGTGTGAGAAAGTGAAGGATAAGGTTCTGGTTCCGTAAAGACTCAGAACTTTATCCTTCAAACTTATACTCTATCAACTTGTAAAACTTCTATCTACACTCTATCTTACTTAGTATATTAGCACAGTTAAATA
>QIIF01000010.1 GCA_003231075.1 Candidatus Falkowiibacteriota bacterium
CCCCGTAGCGAAAAATATCAGCCAGCGTCATAGCGCCAATAAAGAAATAGAAGAATTGGAAAAAGAAATTAAATTGGTTGAAAACAAAAATACTCAATTGCAAAAAATGATAAATTTTTTAAATTCAGACCAATATGTTGAAGAACAGGCTCGGCTTAATTTCGGTTTAAAAAAAGCGGGAGAACAGGCGGTAGTGGTTGACGCGAACGGTGATCCATCCGCGTATGCCGGCGCCGGCGCGCAAGCGAACAGCGATAATAAAAAAAATTCTCAAACAATATATAATATTTTCGGTTTGAATAAAATTAAATCAAAAAAAATTGCCGGTAATGGGGAAAGATGGAAAAAATACTTTTTTGGAGAATAAAATAAATTTACCCATGGTCATAGAATAGGCAACACTATGTGTTTTATTTAATAATATGTCGGACGAAATTAATAATAAAGATAAAATAGAAAAAATAGGCGGTCTTGATATAAAAAAAGCGCGCGCGATTATTTTAGACGCCATTGGCGATAATAAGCGCCAAAAAAGTGGTAACGCGGAAAAAATTCAAACAGCGCGCGGTTTTTCTCCTCTATTTTTTAAAGATCAAAAACGCGATCAAGAGAAAAAAGAAATTCAGTTGCCGGAATCAGAAAGAAGCAAAGGCGCGCGCGAGGCGAATCGCGTAATTGGAGAAAATAAGAAATCGGGTAAAGATTCCTCGCCGTTATTTTCCCAAGTGGATAAAAAGAAGTTAACCGGTAAAAATGGAGATGTTAATAGAAAAAAATTCGCCGCGCCAATAATAAAAAAAATATTAAAGCCATCCGATCGCAATGATTTAGCGCGGAAGCGGCGGAGTAAAGGCGGTATATCAGATAAAATTAAATTCGCTCCAAAAGAAAAAAAATCGTATTTTTTGCGGCGCGCGCGATTAATCGCCGGTGTCGTAGCTTATGTTTTTTTAATCGGTATTTTATTATTTATAATATTTTTATTATTTATAATTAAAATTGGAGCCACCCGCGGGAATTGAACCCGCGACCTACGCGTTACGAGTGCGTTGCTCTACCAGCTGAGCTAGGGTGGCTTTCGGATTTCAGATTTCGGATTTCAGATGCCGGATATATAAAATCCGAAATCCGATATTCGGCATTGAGCGGGTAACGGGAATCGGACCCGTGCCTCAACCTTGGGAAGGTTGCGTACTGCCACTATACTATACCCGCGTTTTTTAATCCCCCGATCCCCTTTATCAAGGGGGCTTAATATGCTATGATTATATTGTTATAAACAAAAATAGTCAAATGAAGTTAAATTTTAATTTTGCGAAAAAAATATCATTAGTTTTTCTGCTGTCGTTTACCATCGGCGGTTTTGTTTTTGCCGGCAATGAAATTAAAACGGTTAATCCTGAATATTCTATTCGTTTAGACAAAGCGACAATAGCCAAGGGATATACGGTCAACGCTTTTAAAAATAATATTAAACTGTCTTTGGTTCCCGGCGTATTAAGCGAATCTACCGGCGTGGATATTATCAAACTTAATGAAAAAATGGAAATGCCGTGGCAGTTGGATAAAATAAGCGATATTTACCAATTTGAATTTAAAAATAAATCGGCTTACGATAATAGCAAGCCGTTCTATATCCAGCTTAATTATAATAAGGCCACGAATAATTATAAACAAGTATTTTTTT
>QIIF01000048.1 GCA_003231075.1 Candidatus Falkowiibacteriota bacterium
ATACTTAGAGCCGGTCGCGACCATAACCAAAATCGTAGCGGTCTTAGTACCGCTCATCGGGATATTTATAAAACGAAGTCCGTTTTCCAATTCTTGTATTTTGCGCATAATTTATATTTCTACTATATTTCTACCGAGCTTTAGCTCAGGGTTCGGGAAGTTTTAACTTCCCGTATGGCGGCTAAAGCCGCCCGAACCCTGAGCTAAAGCTCGGTAGAATTTAATTAACTTTATTATATCACATTTTACTCTATGCCTCCTCTTTTAATAATAAGCCCGCTATTAGCCAAAAAAACAACATCCCAAAATGCAAGCTCCAGAGCCAATGGTCAACGAGCATTATTATAATAAGCGCGCTTAAAATAGGCAAGCCGTAAAAATTTGTTCTTGATTTAATTATTCGCCGTCCTAAAACTCCCAATAATCCTAAAAAACTCAATAAACCCAATAAACCGATCTCCGCCCAAACCAATAAAAACACATTATGCGCGGGCTGAAAATAAAAACTCGGCTTATGCCTTTCCTCATTATTATACACCTCTAAAGTATAATTTCCCATACCCGTTCCAAACAGCCATTTATCTTTAATTATCTCTTCCGCTTCCTCCATTGAGCTTATCCGTTCAACATAAGACTTCTTCTCCAATCGCGCGCCTCCTTGGAGGCGCGTGATCGCTAAATCACCATATAAATTAAACAATAAAAACACCATTACTCCCCCGGCTAATACCAACTCCAAAAATTTTTTCTGTTCAGCTAATCTTCTTTTCCAAAACAGCAAAGCAAACATGATAATAATCCCAATCACAACTCCCAACCATGCGCCGCGAGAAAATGTAAAAAATAACGCAGACAAAAAAATAAGAAAACAAGAAAACAAAAAAATAATTTTGCATTTTACATTGTCATTTTGATTTTTGATTTTTGATTTTTGATTTTGTTTAAAATTATTCAAATACAGCCAGACCGACAATAATATCCCCACAGCCAACACCCCTCCAAAAATATTCGGATGATCCATCCCCCCATACGCCCTCAACCACCGCTCGCCCATTCCGTTCGGTCCCACAGTCTCAACCACGGAAGTTCCCAGCTCGCCGGCCTTATGCGCCGCCATCCCCAGCCATTTTGAGGAAAAACTTGATTGCGTTAAAAATTGCCAAATGCCGATAACCGCCTGCAATAAAATACCGGCAAGCAAACTGAAAATCAATTTCGCCTTATTGTAATTCGCGCGCGTAATCAGCCAAAACAGCCCAACCCCCAATAAAAAAACTCCATATTTATAAATAGCTAATACTTTGTCCTGCGCGAAGAATATGGAAATGAATATAAATAATTCCAATCCGGCTATTATATACCAAATATGAGAATTTGGAATTTGGCTTGTCCGCCGTAGCTTTAGCGTAGGCGGGAATTTGTAATTTTCTTTTTTAAACAACTGAACCGCAAATAACAATAACAAAACAATTAATAATATATCTGTCATATATAAACTAATCGTTCCATATTCCCAGAAACCTCCATTTAATTCCCCCGTTTTGATAATCCAGCGTGTTTGGACGGGTAGAATGAAAACTAACAAATATAGCCCGTATTCAATAATTTTTTGAATCTTGCCGGTTGTCATAATTTGCAAATTAATTTTTAATTTTATAATTTTATAATTTTTAAATAATGCCTTA
>QIIF01000049.1 GCA_003231075.1 Candidatus Falkowiibacteriota bacterium
GCTCAAAGAAATAGAAAAAAATTTTGGGAAAGAAGTCGCCGGCTTAGTTAAAGGTATCACTAAATTAAGCAAGATTAAATACCGCGGAGTAAAAAGATATGTGGAAAGTTTAAGAAAAATGTTTTTGGCAATGGCCAGCGATTTAAGGGTAATCCTGATTAAATTCGCGGATCGGCTCCACAACTTAAGGACATTGGACGCTTTGCCGCCGGAAAAACAACAACGAATAGCCAAAGAAACATTGGAAATTTACGCTCCCATCGCCGGCCTTCTCGGTATCTGGCGCTTTAAGTGGCAAATGGAGGATTTATGTTTTAAATATATTTATCCGGATGAATTTAAAAAGATAGAATATAAATACGAAGTGGAGAAAAAAGTTGAACGCAACCAATTTATTCAAAAAATAAAAAATTAAATGAAGAAAGAATTGAACACACAATAACTGGAAGATTTAAGCATTTATACAGCATTTATAAAAAAATGCAAGCAAAAGATAGAAAATTTGACGAAATTTATGATGTTTTTGCCTTGCGTATTATAGTTAAAAATATACCTGATTGTTATAAAACACTTGGAATAATCCATTCGCTTTGGCGGCCGAAACCCGATCGTTTCAAGGACTATATTGCTCTGCCTAAACCGAACGGCTATCGTTCCCTGCATACCACTGTCTATGGCCCGAATAACAAAGCGACTGAATTTCAAATAAGAACCGAGGAAATGAACCAAGAGGCCTTATACGGTATCGCCGCTCATTGGTATTATAAAGAGGGCGGTAATTATGAAAAAGATAAATTAAAACAACCGCGCTGGATTAAAGAAATTATGGATTTGCAGATGAACATAAAAGATTCGCATGACTTCATTAAGCAAGTTAAATTTGATGTTTTTCATGACCGCATTTTCATATTTTCCCCTAAGGGCGATGTTTATGATCTTCCGGAAAACGCGACTCCGGTTGATTTAGCTTATGCCGTGCACACTGATATTGGCAATCAATGCGCAGGCGCTTTAATCAACGATAAAATGGCAACTTTGGACGCTAAATTAAAAAGCGGTGAAGTGGTTGAAATTATTATTAACAAAAATCGCAAATATCCCAACCGCGATTGGCTTAAATTTGTTAAAACTCAAAAAGCGCGCAATAAAATAAAACAATTCTCAAAACTATCAAGATTAGAAACAATCAAAAAACTACTTCCAAAAATGTAAAACCGCGCGCTAACAATCAAATTTTCTTTGTTTTCTCGGCGTTATTACATCGCTTCGGAATACGCGATAGTTTTTACAACGTTCCACGCTAATAACACCCCCGAAGCTTAGTTTCTGGTATCCAAAACTAAGCTTCATCGCGGTTCAACGCGACAAACAGTCTGCAAATTTGAAGCCGAGGAATACCGGTTCAATCCGCAAACTGTCCGCTTATCTTTTTATGCCCCGCAGGGGCGAATGGCATCCGCCCATTGTTCCGCTTGCCTTGCGCGAGCGGACGGGATGCGACTGAAAAGGAGCAGCCCGTACGCGGAGATGTTTAGCGCGTTGAATTCGCGTACGGGCCGCTGCGGCGCGTCCCGTCCGCTATCGCGTCGCTCCGGAATAGGCGATGGCGCGGACCATGTCCCAGGCAAGGGCCGTTATCGGGTTGGAGTTGAATATCGCGTTGAATATGGTGATGCCGG
>QIIF01000025.1 GCA_003231075.1 Candidatus Falkowiibacteriota bacterium
TTTTCACATTTTTTTTGGTTAGTTGTTTGAAATTCTTAGTAAACATATTATTTTTTATAAATTATTTCTTCTTGATTATTTTAACTATTCCCTTTTCCGCGTCAACCTCCACTAAATCACCATCTTTTAAAACCTTGGTGGCAATTTCCGTACCGATAACACACGGTATTTTTAATTCCCTCGCTACTATTGCCGCGTGGCAAGTGATTCCGCCCTTATCCGTGATAATTGCGGCCGCGCGCTCCATGGGCGGTAAAAGATTAGGGTTAGTGGCGGGAGAAACTAAAATATTGCCGGGACGCATTTTGTTAATATCGTTAGTCGCAAAAACAAGCTTTACCGCTCCCATAGCTTTGCCGTGATAAGCGGATTGCCCTTCAAGTTTTTTAACATCAGGAACAAATAAATCTGAATTAATCTTTTCATAAATTAGATTTTTAGCTTTTCTACCGGTAAAAATTTTTATATTGCTCAAATTTGCCGATTTGCTCTTTTTATAAAGCAAGACTGAATATTTAACTCTTTCATTAAGTTCATGAATATTATAATTTTTCTTTAAAAACATATCTTCCATTTCTTGCGGCAGGATGTGTTTAACTTGAACAGCTGTCAATGAGAGCCGCCGGCCAATTTCTTTAATTAATTTATCCATATGATAATATGACTTAAAAAGAGCGTCCTTGCGGTAATCTTTAAGATACATTAATTCGCGCGCCAACTCAAAATAATAAGAATATGTATTATCTTTATCCAGCCCGATCTCTTCGGCGAATCGCTTCTGTAGCCGCTTAACGCGCGCTCTTTCCTTGTTAACCGCTGATAATTTATCCTCGGGGACGATATCGGCCTTGATTGACTTTTTTGCTTGGTTTAAAAAATATTTCTTGTCCCGGCCGGGGCCGTCATAGTCAAATGACAGCCAGCAATATTTACGACAATGTTTTGTTATTAAATTATCAACTGCTGGAAATTTTTGCGGCAATTTTTCTTGGATTGTTTTAATATTTTCTTTGGAGAACAGCCGCCGCGCTTTTTTATCCTTATCTATCGCTAATATAATTTTTAAAAAATTTCTACTCTCCCTATCTCTATTTGATTGTTTCAACGGAGTAGTTAAAATACTTAAATATTTTCCAATTTCATCATTCTTATGAATATTGTTTAATTTTACCTTCAAATAATCCTCTAATATTCTCGTAAACGAATTATCCAATCCTTCCAACGAATTAGGGAACCAAGCATAGATATACATATCAATAAATTCTTTTCTGTAACCCATATAAAACCTATACAGCTCCTCGTCCGGCTTTCCGGCAAAATCCGAATTAAATATCCGCCGGGTAAACTTCAACAGCCTGCCGCAGGCATCAGGAATCTTATTCGTCATTTTCCACGCCCATTCCGGATTATTTTTTATTCTTCCCAGCATTATTTTAGTAACTTCAACATCAAATACCTGCTTGTTTACGGCCCACCTGTTAACTCTATTTTGCCACTCGCCAATCATTTCTCCGGCATGATTTCTGCCGGCTAATTTATGAAAATAATAAACCATTACCTCGGATAACATACAAAGCGGCCAGATACTGACCTCGTAATTCGTAACAATAAAAGTTAACTTTTTATTTTTTAATTTCATTTTTTTATTAGCGACAATCCCTGTTAATT
>QIIF01000022.1 GCA_003231075.1 Candidatus Falkowiibacteriota bacterium
CGGCGGAGGAGAGATTCTGCCGCGGCGGAGGAGAGATTCTGCCGCGGCGGAATTTACCAGTTTTAGCCCTGAAAGTCAAAATTTGCCCAAGCAACCGCGGCTAATGCCGAACTACATTCTCAATCGCCTCAAATGTCTCCCGCGCGCATTTTTCCCAGCTGAAATTTTTCACCCGCTCTTTGCCTTGCCGGATTAAATTGTCCCTCAATGCCTTATCGCGGATAATTTTTGCCATTGAATCGGCTATTTCTTCCACATTTTGCGGGTCAAACAATAAAGCCGCTCCTCCGACTACTTCGGGAATTGACGCCGCGCGGGAAGCCGTTATGGGCGAGCCGCAAGACATTGCCTGCAATAACGGCACGCCGAACCCCTCATACAAAGACGGAAAAATAAATCCGTCCGAACCGCAATAAACAAACGGCATATCTTCTTCTTCTATCCAGCCGGGCATTATCACATCATCTTCCAATAAATATTCTTCCACCATATACTTAACATCATCATAGCCGAAATTCGCGTCGCCGACCAAAACCAATTTATGTTTTATGTTTTTATTGGCATCGCGCATTATCGCGAACGCCTCTATTAACGCCGGCGTATTCTTTTTTTTCTCCAATCTCCCGACATAAAGCAAATACGGTTTTTCTATGCCGTATTTATCCAAGACTTCATCTGTCTTGCCGCCGAGTTTATTATCTTGATATATATTTTTATTATAGCCATTATGGATAACTTTTATTTTTTCTTCCAATGGCGGCATTCCCGCGAACTTGCCGTATATTTCCATTATTTCTTTTTTTGAATAATCGGAAACCGTAATTATTTTTTTGGCGTTCTTTAAAGCGAACATAGTTGACCATCTTAAATAATCGGCGGAATTGGCGCTGAATTTTCCGAATGTCAACAATTGAACAAAAAAATTAATTAATTTTCTGCCATTTTTGGCTTCCGGTCCTATCTGCTCGCGGTCATATAACCGGTGATACCTTTCAAAACCAACATCGTGTATAGTGACAATGGAATTTTTGGGATGGATAATCGGCAAAGCGTGCGCCGGAACGAATAAAACATCGGGCTTGCGGAAAAGCATTTCCAGCGACAGCCCGCCCTGCGTCCATAAAAAATTAAAGGGCCATTTTAATATCTTCCCCTTAAAATTTTTATGGGAGCTTTTTATCTTCTGATAACCGTTTTTATCAAATTCAATTTCATCGTCTTCCTGTTTTTTTCCGTGAATGCCGTCTTTGGACGCCAAATTCAATAAACCGCCTTTAAGCGGTTTGTCGGTATAAAGAATATATTGATTTTTCGCGTCAAACTTAGAGAGCCATCTGATTAAATAATACGAATACCATTCCGTGCCGCTTTTGTGGTCCCTGTTTGCTCTTGAGGCGTCTATGCCTATTAACATATTAGTAAATCCTAAATTCAAAATCACAAATCCTAAATAAATTACAATTTTCAAAATTACAAGCTCAAAACAGTTTTGAATTTTGGGATTTATAATTTATTTAGGATTTGATGCTTTGAATTTGTAATTTTATTTTATGCTAAATTATTTTGTTGCCAAAATAGAACGCTTATAGCTGTCCAAATTATCCAAAGCTATCCCCGTCCCCTTAGCTACGCACAATAATGAATCATCGGCGACAAACGCCG
>QIIF01000115.1 GCA_003231075.1 Candidatus Falkowiibacteriota bacterium
TGGCTGGCAAAAATTAAAATATTCCGCCTTGCCGGCGAAACATTTTAATTGATGATTAATATTATTTTTTTAACTTAAGTTTCTTTTTTAATTTTTAGCGTATTTTTCCGCTTCTTTCCCATAAATTTCTTCAGCTTTTTTCTTCATCCAAGACGGCAGTCCTGAAAAATCCAGAGGTGATGTCCTCCCAACTTTAACGCTGTTGGTGCCTCCCGTCAACTCAACCACTTTCCATACTTTATTGTTTTTCTTGGATTCATCTATTTCCAGCCGAAAAGCGACTCTTCCCTTCGGTGTTTCAACTTTTTTGCCGTTAACAAACTTAATAACCGTTTCCTCGGCAACGCCGCCGCCGCGGTTGATAATATTATCTTCTTCTTTCTTAAACTCTTCTTTTTGCCGGGCTATATTTTCTCGCGCCTTTTTGCGTTGCTCGGTAATGCCCTTTAAATCGTTTTCTCGCCTAGTCTCAAAAGCTTGATACATAGTGCCTTTTATTTTTTTACCGGTTTTATGGTCGCGAATTTCAGCCTTGCCTATTAATTTACGCAAAGCTTCATTTTCTACTAATATTTTATCCCATTCCCGTAAAATACTTTCAGCGCGATCATCGCCGTCCTCCGCCGCTTTACTCAATTCTTCTTTCATTACACTTGAATTCATAGCATTGAAAGCATGAAAATAATCAGGAGTTAACCATGGAGCGATTTCTTTAATTGATTTTACTTGGCTATCTCCCTCGCCGTCAATAATAGCGGAAACAACCATGCTTTTGCCGGCGCTTATAACATTATGAGCCTGCTGATCTTTTTTATCTTTTTTAACCGCGCCAACAGCTTCTACGAGATCGTTTTTAATGTCGGACTTTTTTGCTACTTCCGCTATCCTATCAAACTTTTTAGCGTGCATGGAGCTTAATAATTTAACAAAATGACTGGCTTCACCAATAAGCTGCTCGCGTTTTTGTTTATATTTTTTTTCAATATTTTTAAACTCTTTTTCGGCAATTGTCTTTATGCGATCCATTGCCCGCGGATTTTTTTGAATTTCCTCTGTTAACTCATTGAAAGCTTCTATTTTCTTACTGTAAAAATTAAATAGTTCGTCTTTTGTTTGCTCATTTTTCGTTTTTAATTCCTCTTGTTTCGCTTGAATGATTTTTTCCAAGTCGGCGCGAGCGGTAGTTTGTATTGATATAAGCTGTTCCATTCTGTCCGTAACCGCCGCCGGCGGATTTTTTGCCGATTTTAAATCTTTAACGGTTTTATCTATATCCGTTAAAAATTGGGCTGTCTCTTCGCCGATTAATCCTTCTTTTGCGAGCCCATTATAATCTTCAACACTCGCTTCCGATAAAGGAGGTTCGGATAATAAAGCCATCTTTGCGTTAAAATCTTCAGTAAGTAAACGCGTTTCATTAAAAGATTCAAAGCTACTGTTTATAAGTTTTTCTATTTCTGTCTCAGAAAGAGAGGTGGCGGCCGCTAATTTTTTAGATTCATCTACTAAATTTATTATATCCTTGTTGTTAACTAAATCCGACAAAGACATTCCACTAATAATCAGATTTTCTTCTTCGGCCGGCGGTTTTTTATCTTGCTCTTCTTCATACTTTTCTTCTTTAGAATTTTTTTCTTCCAATTTTTTGGG
>QIIF01000178.1 GCA_003231075.1 Candidatus Falkowiibacteriota bacterium
AGGTTAATTATGTTTACTCATAGTTCAGCCGTACGCGGCGCGAAAATTTTAGGCGAGTTGGCGGGGGATATTATTTATTTTCCTCTCTGGTGGTATTCCCGCGGGCTTGCCGGATTAGTATTGTATTTAGATAAATTTATTATTAACCGAGAAAGATCTCTGGCTTTTTTTGTATGGCTAAAGAATATCCATCGGCCAATGTACGGCCAATATGATTGGCAGGGGCGCATAATAAGTTTTTTTATCCGGCTCGCGCAAATAATAGCGAGAGGGTTAATAATAGTTTTTTGGCTAATTGCCGCGTTAGCCGTTTTTTTGCTTTGGATAATTTTACCTTTTTTTATATTCTATGAAATATATTTTCAGATAACATGACAAAACAGAATATACAATTTATTATTTGCCCTGTTTGCGAAGGGTCGGGTAAAAATAAATATAATTTAGCTTGCTCTGATTGCTCGGGAATGGGCGTGGGGGCTTTTTATGGAGGGTCTTTTTATTATTGGGGCCCGAGAATGGGGATTGCCATAATTAAATTAAGCCACTTAAAGAAAAAAGCTGATTTATTGGTGAACTTTTTAGCTTTTACTGTCGGGCTGATAGGGCTTTTAGCTTTATTTTGGTGGGTGTGGGCGAATAGCGGCGGCGGAAATATTGAAGATTTATTGTTTTGGAAACATAAACATTGGATGCTTTTGGTTTTTTGGCTCAGCGTATTGTTTGATATGTTCGTTTTTTACCGTTTAAGCGAAGCCGCCGCCGCGAAACAAAAAATAAAAAAAAGCAATAACAAGAAAATTATAAAAACCGATGAGCTGCCTGATAATTGGGATGAATTAAAAAAGTTTAAATTAAAAGTTGATGTATCATCCGGCTTCGGGGACAACGCCATAGTCGCCGTTGAAGACAGTTATCTTATCGCGAGAAAATTAAAACATAAGCAAGTTGAAATTATGCATTTATTTTTTTCACTATTTAAGGATAAATCGGTTTCGGCTTTTTTCTCTCGCCTAAACATTAATGAAAAAAAATTAATAGAAAAGATTCAAGAGCGAATCAGCAGAGCAATCGCGGAAGGGAAGACAAATCTTTCGGTTGAAATAAAGAAAGTATTGATAGAAGCGTATTTGACGGCTATGAATTTTAAGCAAAACGCGGTTAACCCCATAGATTTGATTTTGCCATGCCAATCCCGCGACGAGGTATTGGCTGAAATTTTATATGATTTGGAAATTGATAAAAATAAAATAATCAATTGCTTGGCTTGGTTTCGGATTAACGATAAAATGCTTGAACAATACAGGGCATATCGGAAAATGGCCGGTTTTAAGCCAAGCAATAATATGGACAGGGCGTATACCTCGGTTGCCACTCCGGTATTAAACCATCTTGCCAATGATTTGACTATCGCCGCCAAATGGGGAAGATTGGCGTTTTCGGTGGCGCGCGATAAAGAAATTAAAGATATATTTCAACAATTTCAAAGCGGCCACACCGGCGTTGTTTTAACCGGTGAAGACGGAGTGGGTAAAAATTCCATTATTGAGGCCATCGCCCAATTAATGGTAGAAGAGGCGGTGCCGAAAATATTAAAAGACAAAAGGTTGGTTAAATTGGATGTTTCGCGCTTGGTAAGCGGCGCGACC
>QIIF01000159.1 GCA_003231075.1 Candidatus Falkowiibacteriota bacterium
CGTCCAGTATTTCAATTAAAAGCGGTTTGCCGGATTTGGACAAATGAATTATAAAATTACCGAATTCCCGCGCGCGGCTTATCCGGCATTTGGCTATTTCCCATGATATTATGTTTGCTTCAGGATCGTAGATCATAAAAATTACAAAATTAAAAATTATCTCACGGGATAAAATGTAATCACTTTAACCGCCCCATTCTCTTTTTTATATACCACTTTCACATCATCCTTCCTTGCTCTAAAGTATTTTCCTTTTTTCTCAACCTTATCAGGCAGCTTGACAGTATCCTCCACCTGCTCGCGCGTAAAATAGACTTTGTGTTTATTCAGTATATCAAACTTTTTCTCGGCGTATTTTGTGAAGTAGATCATAATTTTATTTTAATAAAAAATCAAGAATATTAATGGAGTTTATCTTTTTATGTTTAATCGGTTCTCCCTCCCAATAAATTAATATTGCTTTGGATTGTTGGAATTCTTTTAAGCCCTCTTCCAGCGATTTAACTTCTCTGCCCAAAGAATTTTTATTCAGCGCGTAACAAACATTAATCAGTTCCGATACCCGATGCCCGCTTCTTAATATAAAGTCAATCTCGTTTTTTCCTTCCCGATAATACGGCTCTTGTTTTTTTCTTAATAATTCAATTAAAACTATATTTTCCAATAATTTGCCGGCATCATCGCTGAATTTAAAAGAAACCGCGTTTCTCAGTCCGGTGTCAATGGAAAATATTTTTTGCGGGTTATAAATTTGTTTTTTAACGGAGTAAGAAAAGAACGGGACAAATCGCATTAAAAAGGCCTCGCTGAAATAATCAAAATATCTTTTGGTGTTTTGCGTTGAGATGCCAAAACTGTTTTTTATTTTATAACTTGAAATACGGCTGCTGATATTGGCGAAAACAAAACTGGCGATTTCGCGAATATCCTTGGCGTTTTTAATTTTATGCTTTAGCAGGATGTCGCGCTCCAAGATGGAATTAAAATATTCGGTTAAAATAATTTTTTTATTATACCGTTCTTTTTCAATTACCGCCCTCGGGAACCCTCCGAATTCCGCGTATTCCCTTAAGTAATTATAAAGCTTGGGGGCTTTAATCAGCGGCTTGTATTTTGCTTTTTTAAAATTCAAAAATTCTTTAAAACTTAAAGGATAAATTACTTCGGAAATATAGCGCCCGCTAAGCAGGGTGGAAATTTCCCCTTTTAACAGCTTGGAAGACGATCCGGTAATAAATATTTTTACATTCGCTTTCCGATCGTAGAGAGAAGCTACAAATCTTTCCCAGCCGTCCACAAATTGGATTTCATCAAGAAAAAGGTATATTTTTCCCTTGGGATTGTAAAACTCTAAGTAAGCGTCAAAAATTCGGGAAAGAAATTTTAAGCTTAAATCTCCACTGAAATTCGGTTCTTCAAAATTTATATAAAGCGTATTTTCCGGCTTTATTCCGTTGGCAATCAACCCTTCTATTAGCTGTAAAATAATGGTTGACTTTCCGGAACGCCTGACGCCGGTTAAGGCGATAATTTCGGGCATCTTTAAAAACCGGTTTAATTTTTCCAAATACAAAGTCCGCTTAAAGCCGGTATCTATTTTTTGGTTCCAAAAATTCCATTTATTCAGAGT
>QIIF01000113.1 GCA_003231075.1 Candidatus Falkowiibacteriota bacterium
CAACAGCAGTTGGTTGCGGAACTCTGCTCCGCGACGCTCCTCCCGTTTAACACCGAGGGGATTCAATGGAGCATGGGCTCCATCGGCAACGGCTTATAATTCATCAACAAACTTGCTTCTTCGCCGGATATAATATCTAACCAAACCGAACGCTAAGACTATTAAAGTAAGCCCGAAAATATTACCATACCTGATCGCCGCTTTCGCGCCGTCTGACAATTCTTTAATAGGGCGTTCAGTCACTCCTTGCGAACGAATATTTATCAAGTCCTCATCCAAACTTAAACTGTCAACTAAATTTTGAAATAAAATCAAATTATCAGGATTGCGCCGAACAAATCCGTCTGTCATAAAATCACTGTCACCGACAACAATTAAACGGCCGGAATCAGTTGATCCTTGGCCATAAGCGCTGTTGAACTTGCCGAAAATTGACACCGCTAAATTACGCTGTCCGACATCTCCCGTCGGGAAAAACATCTGTTGCGGATTGAGATTAAAAGCTTTTGTTTGCGTCCACGCCTTATCGGTAGTCCGCGCCAAATATGAAACATCGTCTCCTTTATTGATTTTATCGGGCAATATATCTATACTGCTCACCCATGGAAATACCGCGCTTTCCAATTTGGCGACTGCCGCGTTGTTCTGATCAAATCCCTGTTTTAAAACTTTAACCCAAAATGGATAATTGGTTGAAAAAGTCATAAAACCTTGATTAAACGAAGCTATCGCCGAAGACATATCCAGAACCAAATTATTATTTAATTTTATACCGTAATTTTCAAACAAACCGCTTAGGCCGATATCATTTTTAACCGCCGTAAGTCCGTCTCCGACTTTCACGCCGTCAACCAATGCCAATAAAGATCCCCCGCGCATTAAAAACGCGTCAATTTCTTTTAATTCTTCTTTGCTGAATTTATCTTTCGGACCGGCAATAATCAATGTGTTAACATCAGCCGGAACCGCGCCGGTTGCCAGATCAACCGGCATTGTTTTATAAAGCCGGCTAACTTTTTTATACGCGGCGCTTATCTTTTTTTGAAAATCAAGCGTGGAATTACTGCTGACGAAACCGACAACCGTATTTATCTGTCCTGTCACTTTTTTTATCGCTAAAGTGACCTGATATTCCAAATCACGCGTACTTTGAACAACCGGAATCACCTCCGTATTATCCCCATATTGAACCGCCATCCCCAAATAACCCCGCACTACTTGATATTTATCTTTTTCCAAAACATTAAACTGCAATTCCGGAATTCCCTCCATTCTCAATTCCTGTTTTAAATCCGCGTTATCGGCCGGATCAATAAACCGCACGCGTATATTGCCGTTTGAATAATTCGCGTATTCATCCAAAATATCCCCGACTTCTTGCCTTAATGTTATATACCTTGCCGGAAGATTTTTACTAAAATAAACTTTAATACTTACAATATCGTCTAAATTACCCGCTGTTTTTTTGCTTATTTTTGAAATTGAATAATCTTTATTCTGAGTTAAATCCCAGCGATAAAATATTTGATAAGAAAAAAAATTAATCGCCGCCAAAATCCCGATGACAATTATCACAGTTAAGGCAAAATTAGAATTTTTTAAAAATTTTTTATTAACATTCAT
>QIIF01000052.1 GCA_003231075.1 Candidatus Falkowiibacteriota bacterium
AAATATCATTTTTTACAATATTAATTTCAGGAATTATTTGAATTTTATCAACTCGTCCAATCGCCCCGGGCCAGCCAATCTCCACTTGGCGGACTTGTCCGGACATAAGCTTATCTATACTGTATCTATTAATTCCGATGATACCGGAACCCCGATAAAGCAAGATTACAAAATCAACATTCCAATAATTATAATCCGTGTTATTGGCCGCCGTAAACTCCAGATTATTTAATCTTACCGCGTCCGATGCTTCATTCTTGCCTGCCGGCGCGAAATTAGCTTTACTGATTTTAATATTCAACCGCTTTTTCATATAAGAATCCCAGTCAGGAATCTCGTGCCTGTTAATCCGCAGCCAATGAAAATTATCAAATTTAAGCATGGCATTGCTTGGTCTATATTCAAATTTATTGGATAGGGATAATAAATATTTTGACTCTCCCGGTAAAATAAATCCATCACGCTTGCCGGTCGCCTGCCCGTTAACCACAAAATAATATTTGAATTCAGCCGCGTGCCTGCCGTTGGGATTTCGCGCTTGGACAAAAAAATCATATTTTCCGCTGTTTGATTTTAAAATTCCTACCCGCCCAAATGATAATTTTTTCGCGGACGCGGCTAGAATAGCGTTATGATTTATAACTCCGGTATTTACGGTTTGCCGCGCGAGCAACTCATCTTCAGCCATTCCACGAGAAAAATAATAAGCGAACCCGTAAACGGTATACGCCCAGGACACCGCCGAAATTAACAATAGAAATACGATTAAAAGCATTCGTAAAATACTCTTATGCTCAATATACCATAAGCCGATATTCAGTTTGCGCAAAGTTAATCCGCCAATATCTCTATATCTCTCTATATTAACCTTTTTATTCGCCTGTTTCTCCTTTTTTGGCTCATCTTCGGAAGATTCATCACCGGCATCGCCTTGATTAAATTGTGTAAAATTATTACCTTCACTCATATTTATATTTTAACATAATTACCTTAAATAACAAAATACGCTAAAAACCATAAATATACAAACCGCTATGGGGCTGCCGCCAATGATGTGATAAAAATTGTGCCATAAAAAAAACAAGCAAACCGCAAGGGATTTGCTTGTAAGTAAATAAAATTATTAAAAATTTAAAGAACTATTCTATAACCACCAACTTCGGCCTCAGTTCGGGATCATCCGAGTCTGAACTGTGAAAGAAGCTCATGGTGTGTCCGACGCTTTGCGGAACAAGCATAATCCCGTAATTGGGGTATATCTCGTTCTGCCATGAATTGTACAGATCGGTAATGTCAATGGCATACCAATTATTCATCGCGGGGACAGGCAAAGCGTTTAAAGAAATTCCGTTCGGACGATTAAACCAGCCGGTGTTTTCGTCCCAATCGCCTGTTAGCCGGTAAAGATGCATTCCCACCGGATAATAATCGGAATACACTTCCGGGTAGAGATATATCTTAGCTGAAGACGCTTGCGGCGGCAATTCGTCCAAATTAAAACGGATAAGGGAATAATAGCTGTCTCCCCATCCGCCTACTTTTAGAAATCCGTTGTCTACGCCGTAATCGTCGCCGTAACTGTAGTAGGATGTAATCCAAACATCCATGCGATTCCGCCGGTTCCGGCTCAACTGTCGGATTATTATCGGCGGAAACTATGAGCTGCGGCCTCAGTTCGGGATCTTCCGAGTCTGAACTGCGGAAAAAGCTCATGGTATGATCAACGCTTTGCGGAACAAGCATAATCCCGAAATTGGGATAAGTTCCGTTCTTCCATGAATTATAGAGATCAGTAATATCAATCTCATACCAACTGTCCATTTTCGGAACAGCCGAAAGAACGCTTAATTCTGTTCCGTTCGGTTGGTCAAACCAACCGGTATCTTCATTCCAATCACCGGTTAACCGATAAAGATACATTCCTATGGGAGCATAATCTGAATATGTTTCCGCGTAAAGGTATATCTTAGCCGAAGATGTTTGCTCCGGCAATCCATTTATATTAAAACGGATAAGGGAATAATAACTGTCTCCCCATCCGCCTACTTTTAGAAATCCGTTGTCTACGCCGTAATCGTCGCCGTAACTGTAGTAGGATGTAATCCAAACATCCATGC
>QIIF01000166.1 GCA_003231075.1 Candidatus Falkowiibacteriota bacterium
GGCCGGTTTAAAGGATGGAGATATTATAACTTCGGTTGAAGGCATTGCGATTGGCGGCAATAACAGTTTAACTGATGTTATTCAGCAGTTTACGGCCGGCGATAAAATTAGCATTATTTATCTGCGCGGCGGCAAGGAGCGGGAAGTGGAAATAAAACTGGGAGAAGCCGTGAAGTAGAAAGAAAGTTCATCAAGTTCATCAAGTTTATTAAGTTTATTAAGTTGTGGATTATGCAAATAAAGTCTATTAGAACAGTGAAAAAATTAGCCGGTAAAAAAGTGTTTTTGCGGGCTGATTTTAATGTTCCGATTAAAAAAGGAAAAATAGAAGATAGCTTTAAGATAAAAGCCAGTTTGCCCACTATTCGTTTTTTACTTAGGTATAAATGCCGAATAATTATTGGAACGCATTTGGGAAGGCCGCTTAAACGCAAAAACGCAAGAATACAAAAACAACAAAATAACAAAGAATATTCTACTAAGCTGATTGCGCGCAGATTAGGAAAGTTATTGGGGAAAAAGGTTGGATTTATTGATGATTGTATCGGTCCTAAAGTTGGGGATAAGATTTCTAAAATGAAGGATGGGGATATTTTGATGTTGGAAAATTTGCGTTTTTACAAAGAAGAAAAGGAAAACAATAAAGAGTTCGCTAAAAAGTTATCGGCTCCGGCGGATATTTATGTTAACAACGCTTTTGCCGTAAGCCATCGGGCGCATGCTTCGGTGGACGCGATAAAAAAATACAAACCCGCTTACGCCGGTTTATTGCTGGAAAATGAAATTTTAAGCTTAAAAAAAATATTATATCCGCGGAAACCGTTAGTGGTTGTAATCGGCGGAGCTAAAATTAAAACCAAATTGCCTATGCTTAGAAAAATAAAAGGAAAAGCTGATAAAGTTTTGGTGGGCGGAGCATTGGCGAATAATTTTTTAGCCGCGTTAAAATATGAAGTAGGCCGATCGCTGATAGATAAAAAAAATATCAAACTTGCTAAAAAAATTTATTCCAAGTATAAAATTTTCAGCGATAAAAAAATTATTTTGCCGCTTGATGCCGTGGTTAGCAAAAAGAAAGATGGAAGCGGAAAAGTGTTTGTTAGGGACATTGGTAAAATCAATAAAACCGATATTATTTTAGATATCGGCCCGCGGACAATAAGGTTATTTTCCGGGTTTATCAGGGATGCAGAAACAATAGTATGGAACGGTCCGATGGGAAAATTTGAAGCTGAGCATTTTCGGCACGGAACATTATCAATCGCCCGCGTTATTGCCGCCCGTTCAACCGGAATGGCGTTCGGGGTGGTTGGCGGCGGGGAAACAGTGGAAGCGTTGAAAATGACTAAAATGATGGATTATGTTGATTGGGTATCAACCGGAGGCGGGGCTATGCTGAATTTTTTAGGAGGAGAAAAAATGCCGGGATTAAAAAAAATAGTTAAATGGTGATCATCGCCAGTTCCGCAATAATAGTATGAATAAGAAAAAAAATATATTATCCCGTGTTTTGCATAATTCAAAAGTATTGACCTTATTGGGGTTGGCGGTTATTGTTTTATTGAGTTTCCCCGTAGCGAAAAATATCAGCCAGCGTCATAGCGCCA
>QIIF01000174.1 GCA_003231075.1 Candidatus Falkowiibacteriota bacterium
AAAAAAACAAGCATCCAATTAGTTAATAATAAGCTACAAGCTACAAGCTACAAGCTGCAAATTATAGCTGATGATAAGGAGTATGTAATAATTAATAAACCCGCCGGATTAACAATGCACGGCGCTCCGCATATACAGGAAATAACTTTGTCGGATTTGATTTTAAAAAAATATCCTAAGATTAAAAAAGTTGGTGAAGACCCGTCTCGCCCGGGCATAGCGCATAGGATTGATAAGGAGGTAAGCGGATTGGTAGCGATAGCTAAAACGCAGGATTCTTTTGATAATTTAAAAAAACAATTTAAAGAAAGAACCGTAAATAAACAGTACACAGCTCTGGTTTACGGCAGAATTGAGAAAGATGAAGACATAATCAATTTTCCAATCAGCCGCGCCGGCGCCGGACATAAAATGGCGGCGCTGCCGGCGACGGTTAAAGGCGGCGCGAATATTGCCGGAAGAAGAGCGATAACGGAGTTTGTAAAAACAAAAGAATTTATTAATTACACGCTGGTTGAAGTAAGCATAAAAACCGGACGCACTCATCAGATAAGGGTTCATATGGCGGCTTACGGCCATCCGATTGTCGGTGATAATTTATATAACACCAAAAAAACACGGGAACAAAACAAAAAAATAGGGTTAGACAGAGTGTTTTTATTCGCCAATAAGCTGTCTTTTAATGATTTGGCGGGAGAAAAGCAAGAATTTAAAATTAATATGCCGGAGGAGTTAAAAATTTTTTTAAAGAAAGTAAAATAATAGTGATTAGTTGCTTAGGGATTAGGGCTTAGGAAATAAGATAAAGCTTATTTATTTATCCCTAATCCCTAAGAAACTAAGTCCTAGTTAACTAATTTATGATTATATCTATCAGCGGAGCCGCCGGTTCCGGAAAATCAACGATTGCCAAAATGCTGGCCGAAAAGCTCGGCTGGCCGCGTTATTATATCGGCGGCATAAGGAGGCAAAAAGCCAAAGAAAAAGGAATGACATTGGCCGAATACAACAAGCTGGGAGAAACCGACCCAAGCACTGATTTTGAAGTGGATGAATACCAAAAAGAACTGGGGGAAAAAGATGATAATTTTATTATGGAAGGAAGAACTTCTTGGTATTTTATACCCCGTTCTTTTAAAATTTATTTTGATGTGGACGAAAAAGAGGGCGCTAATCGGATATTTAAAGATTTAAAAAACAGCCAAAAAAGAAATGAGGGGCAAAGTTTAAAAAGTCGGGAAGATGTTTTAAAAAGCATGCGAGAACGCAAACAAAGCGACATAAAACGCTACAAAAAATATTATAATATAGATGTTTATGATAAAAAGAATTACGACTATGTTTTAGACACGACAAACCTAAGCGTAAAAGAAGTCTTTGATAAAATTTATCGGCTATGCGAGGGTTTTAAAAATTCTATCTAATAAACCAACATAATGGACGATAAAATTACAGCAAAATCACATTATGTATTATACCTTCCACTGTCTCCATTGTCATTCCGTCTACCTTGTCATTCCGAACGAGCGAAGCGAGGAGGAATCCCTTAAACGCGGGAAGAAACACGGATGTCGGATTATTCACATTCAAGGGATTCCT
>QIIF01000059.1 GCA_003231075.1 Candidatus Falkowiibacteriota bacterium
ATAATAATTAACTAATAATCTAAACAAAATTATGGCTCAAAAACTAATATACATGTCAAAAAAAGAGTTCCGCTGCGGCAGAATCTCCTGTCAAGGGATTCTGCCGGTTAGCGCGCTTGATATGTCTATTAAATAATATGCGTTATCGGATGAAACCGGCAGAATCCTCCCGTTCGCGCGTGAGAGATTCTGCCGCGGCGAAGAGTTTTAGGCAAGTTGCATATAATCTAATTAATAGTTGCGGCTTTGGCGTTATATGTATATAGGGACAAACAGTCCGCAAATTTGGGGATTTATGCCAAAACCGGCTTCGGCAATAGCCCCATTTTTAAAAAAGCGGCAGCTTATCCGCCTTCGGAGGAATCGGAGTCAATTTTGAAATTATGATGAATAATGAAAAAAATAAAAAACCGGAACTTATCGCGCCGGCGGGCTTGCCTCGCCAAAGCATCAAACCGGAATTGATAGCGCCGGCGGGGAATTTTGAAAAAATGAAAACAGCTTTCGCGTTCGGGGCGGACGCTGTTTACGCGGGCATTCCGGACTTTTCTTTGCGAGTCAGGATAAATGATTTTGATATCGCAAGTTTGAAAAAAGCGATTGAATACGCCCACAGCATTGATAAAAAAATTTATGTGACAATAAATATATTCGCCCACAATAAGCATTTTGAAAAATTGCCGGCATATGTCAGGGAGCTGAAAAAAGCGAAGCCGGACGGGTTTATTGTTTCGGATCCCGGCGTTATGCTGGCGGTTAAAAAAGTTTGGCCGCGCGCTAAAATGCATTTATCAACGCAGGCGAACTGTACGAACAAAGAGGCGGCTAAGTTTTGGTATGAGCGGGGCTTTAAGCGGATTGTTTTGGGGAGGGAAACGACAATTGATGAAATTAAAGAAATCAAGAAAAGAAATCCAAGATTGGAGATAGAGACTTTTGTCCATGGCGCGCTGTGCATGGCTTATTCGGGGCGATGTTTTTTGTCAAAGCTTTTTACGGGCAGGAGCGCTAATCTTGGTGATTGCGTTCAGCCGTGCAGGTGGAGGTATGATATAAAAACTACAAATTCAAAATTACAAATTCCAAATAAATTCAAAATTCCCGCCTATGCTAACGCTACGGCGGACAAGCAAAATTCAAAATTCAAAACACTTATAAGTCCGGAAGGACGAGGTGAAACGATGGAATTGGTTGAAGAAGAGCATGGTAGTTATATTTTGAATTCTAATGATTTATGTTTAATAAAAAGAATTCCGGAAATGGTTGGCGCCGGTATTTCTTCGTTTAAAATTGAGGGCAGGGCTAAGAGCGTTTATTATCTGGCGTGCGTGGTCGGGGCTTACAGAAAAGCAATTGACGCGATACAAAAAAACAAAAAAACAAAAAAACAAGAAAGCAAAGAGGTTAATTTTTTGTATAAAGAACTTGATGAGAAATTGTATCATCGGGGGTATACGGAGGGGTTTATGTTTGGAGCAGGGGAAATGGCGCAGAATTTGGATAATTCGCATCAAATTTCTAATTGGGAATTCTGCGGAGTTGTGGAAAATAAGATAAATAAGAATAAAAAGAAAAATAAGAAATATGAT
>QIIF01000165.1 GCA_003231075.1 Candidatus Falkowiibacteriota bacterium
GGCTTTAGCCGCGTACCGGTACGCGGCTAAAGCCGCCCGAACCCTGGCCTAAAGGCCGGTAGAAGTATATTCTATGCGGCAAATAGCTGATTTACACATACATTCCAAATATTCCCGCGCCTGTTCCCATAATTTAACCTTGCCCAATATTGGCGCGGCATGCCGGATTAAGGGCGTGGACATAATCGCTACCGGCGATTTTACTTATCCGGCGTGGTTTTCTGATATAAAAAATGAGTTGGAGGAGATCGGCGGTTCAGGATTGTATAAATTAAAAAAAGCAAAAGACGATAAGGTTAAGTTTATCCTGTCCACCGAACTGGCTTTAATCTATAAAAGCGGAAGCCCGCGCCCGGGCAAGACAAGCAACGCCAGGCGAATTCATCTCGTCGTCCACGCGCCGAATATTAAAGCGGTTGAAGAATTAAATAAGTATTTAGATAAAAAATACAATATCAGATCGGACGGGCGCCCTATTTTGGGAATGAGCGTGGTTAATCTAATGAAGGTATGCCTGTCAATTCATCCGAAGTTTATGGTATATCCGGCGCATATCTGGACGCCGTGGTTTTCCGTGTTCGGTTCCAAATCCGGGTTTGATTCAATGGAGGAGTGTTTTGGCGAATACACAAAAGATATTTACGCTTATGAAACCGGACTTTCTTCGGATCCGGAAATGAATTGGCGGCTTTCCGCGCTGGATAAATTAACTTTGCTTTCCAATTCAGACGCCCATTCCCTGCCCAATATCGCGCGGGAGGCGAATGTTTTTGAATTGAATGAAGTGACTTACGATGAAATTTATAATGTGATTAAAAAACAACTTAATCCGGAACTAAGTTCCTTGAAGTACACTATTGAATTTTATCCGGAAGAGGGGATGTATCATTATGACGGCCATCGCGACTGCTCCGTAAGTTTCGCCCCGCCGGAAACCAAGAAAAACAAAGGTGTTTGCCCGGTATGCAAAAAGCCGCTAACCATCGGAGTAATGAATCGGGTGGAAGAGTTGGCCGATCGCGAAGAGGGCTTTAAGCCGAAAAACGCGCCCGGATTTAAAAAGTTGGTTGAGTTGGATAAAATTATCGCCGAAGCGATAGGCGTTAAAAGCCGCGGTTCAAAAAAAGCGCAAATGGAATATAATAATATCATTAAGCAATTAGGAAGCGAGCTTTATATTTTAATGGACGCGCCGCTCGCGGATATTAAAACAGCCGCATCGCCGATGATCGCCGAAGGCATAAAAAGGGCGCGGGAAGGAAAATTAATTATTAGTCCCGGTTTTGACGGGCAATACGGGACGGTAAAGATATTCAGCGAGGAAGATAAAAGCAGCGAGAGAATACTATTTTAACAAATAGAAAATCCGCCGATTTGGCGGATTTTCTATTCCTCCCTCGCCAATTAGCTGTATGCCAATATTATGGCAGACAATTAGTTGACGAGGGCGCTGGAAAATAAAAATATTTTTATTTTCTCTTGGCCGGTTTTTTTTTCGCGGCCTTCTTTGTTGCAACCTTTTTCTTTACTGCTTTCTTCTTTGCCGGTTTCTTTGTTGCCGCTTTTTTCTTTACTACTTT
>QIIF01000008.1 GCA_003231075.1 Candidatus Falkowiibacteriota bacterium
AGAAGTTAAAAAATTGATCAGCAAAACCAAGGCGACCCCACCGGAAAACAGTTCCGTGGCAATGACCTTGATATTCATCAAGTGGTGTTTGGCGATGGCGTAGGCGATAAAAATAACCATAATGGATGTCATAACCTGACCGAGCCAATTTAAATTAAACATCCCCATGTAGGGCATTATCAAGTTGGTGTTTACGCCGATAAGTGTTGAGATTAATGTCCCCGCGAATATATACCGCACCTGCATCTTTAGCGCGCCCGACGATTTTAAATATTTTTTAAACAAAACAGCGTAACTGAACGCAAAATAACCGATTATGTATGCCGCGTAAAGCAGATGTATTTTCTGGTTAAAAAAAATGGTATTTTCTCCACCGGGAATCAGCCTGACCGATGTTATCAAAAAACCCGGCCAAACGCTCGCTATCGCCGCCAATATAAATGGGACCGGCAATAAATATTTTTGCGGAACATTAAAGTTGATTTTATCTTTAGGGAACACAAATGTGAAATAAAGAAAAGAAATAGGTATAAGCGAAGCCGATAAATACAGCATTCTCGCGCTTAAAACACTTGCTACTTCAGATGATCTGAAAAAAAACATGGAAAAAACCCAGAATGTTACACTTAAAACAACCCAAAAAAACCATAAATTTGTCTTACTTTTTCTGTTCTTTAAATAAATAATCAGCCCAAAAACAAAGTTAACAATTCCAACTAAAAATAGTAATATGTTTTTAAAATCCAGATGACCCATAAATTTATGGCTACCTCATTATAATGCTTTTAATCTTATTTATTTTTTCTTCCCCTATCTCGCCTTCCGCGGTATTTTGAAATTTGGCCAACCTAAAATCAAGCTTGCTGATAATTTTTGAAATATCATCAATCAATTCCAAATCCAAATATCCGACGGCATAATCCTTGTCCCAATTAACGTAAGACAACGCCAGCGTTTCGCCCAAACAGCAAAAAATATCTTCCTTGTTGACCAATCCAAAATTAAAATGATATTTTATCCCCGGCGTGCTTATCACCCCGCCCTCTATGACAAGAACATCATCTCTCTCGCTGAATACTTCGGGTGAAATATCGGATGGTTGAGCGTCATTCACTATTATGGCGCCGGGTTTCAGGTCATCCGGCCTAATGATTACTTCCGGCGCGTTCGTGGCGGCAATAATAATATCAGCCGGATAAATATCACCAACTCGGCGAGATACCTTGAACACAAAATCATCTCTGCCGGTACTCGCCTTAATTTCTTTAATTAAATCGTTGACTGGGTCTTTCTTTCTTTCCAAGTCAACCAAAATAAAATTCTTAACTCCTTTCGCCGACAAGATTTTAGCGCACGCCGAACCGATTCCACCGGCGGCGCCGACTATCCCTATGGTTGCGTTTTTCAAATCTATTTCCATCCTGTCCGCAACAGCCAGAACATTATCCACGACATTTTTCGCAGTGTAGGCTCTGCCGGTCGTGATTCCCGCCTCCACCTTCCCGACCAAATCCAAACCTCCTTTCGTGAGGGAAGCCGTCAGCGCGCCC
>QIIF01000005.1 GCA_003231075.1 Candidatus Falkowiibacteriota bacterium
AATATTGACTTTTTAATTATTTCGGCGTAATGTAGTTCTAATGAACTTTTGGATAAAAAAAGGAGGAAAAAATGAGAAGGGTATATTTCTATTTATTTCTTGTTTTCATTACAGAAGTAGTTATTATAGTTGCGGCGGTAGAATATAACAGACTACTGCCATATGTAGGCATAGTGAATTTAGCAGGGACTGTTTATGCTTTTTATGCTCTGGCAAAAATACCACCCCAGAAATAAATAAAAAAAATGCTATAATCATAATCAATCGTCGGCTATCATTGTTAATACTTTGGTGGCCTTTTTTTTAGCATCACAAAATTAATATTAGCTACTGTTGTTAGCAAGCATAAATGTCCGTCTAAATAGCAAGCGAGAGGTCCTCTGTCAAAGCCAAATAGAAATGTCATACCATATAAATTAATAAATTTGAAATTATATTTTTTTCCGCTGTGGCATAATCTCCCGTCACAGGCTGTCTAAAAAGTCCATTTTCCGCTGCGGCATAATCTCCCGTCAGGGGATTATGCCGGTTAGCGCGCTTAACATAGCTTACGGGATAAGCCGCGTTATCGGATAAAATCGGCAGAATCCTCGCGGAGAGATTCTGCCGCAGCGAATTAACTTCATATTGATGTGCGGCTAAAGCCGCGAAACCCGAGCTAAAGCTCGGTAGAAGTAAAATTAAAAATTTTATGTAATCAGCATATAAAGCCCCGTGCTTACCAGCATAACTCCTATTATCTTTTGAAGCAATACTCCGCCGCCCATTTCTTCCTCCGCCGCCCATTTCTTCTTTGATAATTTTCGGATATTTGGTTGATAAAAATAAAATAAGCAAAAATAAGAATACATACTGGGCGCCTTGCAGAGCGTTAATCATAGCCACATTACCCATGCTTACCGCCCAATTAAGCATAATGAACGCGCCGGCGGCAAAAATTCTTACCAATAAAAAGAATAATAAATTTTTCGGACGCTTTGCTTCTTTCCGGCGCTCTATTATATGCTTCCGCCAATCCGGAATAAACAAGATAAGCAATACCCCCAAAAAAGTGCCGAGGCGTGACCAGACAAAGCCGCCGATAAACGGTTGGTGCAGGTAGATGTATTTTATCAAAACATAGTAGCCGGCAAAAAATAAGGCGGAGGTGGCGGAGTTTATAATAAGGCGGCGGGTCGGGCGATAATGCGCGTGAATGCCGCCGAGTAAATCGCCAAAAACATTTCTCGCGCTTTCAAATATTTCTTTTAACGCGTAAAATTTAGTTCTTCTCACGGAAACCAAAATTCCGCCGTAAATTAAAATTAAAAAAGCCAAGAATTGCCTTTCTCCCAAGCTTTGGTTCAAGAAAATAAAGGATAGCGCGAAGCTGAATATCGGAGTTAGCGCCCCGACAATCGGTACGACCCTGGTCGCCTCGCTCTGATGCAGCGCCTTATACCAAAAAATCAAAGTCGCCAAGAATAATAAGCCGGCCAATATATCAACCGACAGTTCGCGGAAAGTCGGAACCCATGGCGCGAATACCAATAAAACAAAATTAAAAATACTCCATATCCCCACATAAAAAGCGTAAGTGACGGATGAATGTATTTTTTTGGACAGCAAAAATTTGTCGGCGACATAAACTCCGGCATTAATGAAATATGAACTTACTGCTGCGAGTAACCACATATGTTAAAATTTT
>QIIF01000072.1 GCA_003231075.1 Candidatus Falkowiibacteriota bacterium
ATGATTTTGCTAACATATTCATAAATGATTTTCTTTTTTATATAAATGTTTTGAGGGGCTTTTTTGTTCTTAAATGTAAAATTGAATATAACGCCCGCGCTTAATCCGCAGTCCGCAGTTTATCACAAAAACGGAGTTTTGGGGGAGAAATTGCGAATAAACGCTATTGCGTGATGTACCAATAAATTCATTTTTTAAAAAATTAGAAAGGTTATTCGGTTAAGCGCGGAAGTCTTTCTTGCCAAACCTTTAGCTCGTTAAATATCTTATCATCAAAGTCATCCTGTTTAAATTTGAAAATAGCGTTTACATTTCTCATGCAGTAATCAAGTTCGCCCTTGTTGTCTTGGCTGGTATACCATTTAATGCTGTCAAGAATATCAGCTGTTTTTATTATGAGCGCATTTTGACCATTACTAACACAGCGTTTGATAAGTTCGGTGGTCTTTTCATGTTTGTCAATAATAGAATCATCTTTTGTACTAGCCAAAACTAATTTTACAACATTATCCCCGAACTCATATCGCAACATTTTTTCAGACGCACACGACCACTCAATAGCGTCATGCAACAAGCCAGCTAAGACAACATCCTCGGAATATCCATGTTCATATAGATATACTCCAACCCTAATATCATGAAATAAGTAAGGTTTTTTATTTGATTCATCGGAAACTGGAAAATACTCAACAAGCAAACGCGCCGCTTTTTCAAATTTTACATTTAATGATTTGGACATATTGTAGCTTAACGGAAAATAGAACTTTCCCAATTTATGTTAAAAAATTTCATATTCTTAATTTTGGTATGGAGATACTATTCTATCGCTTTTTTATTTACATAAAGCGCGTAAACTCCAAAAATTACGGCGAGATAGTTATCGCGATTAGAACGCCGAAAAGCAAACTTCCTTTTTTAAGCTTCGCCTCAAACGCCTTTCGGCGCGCGTTTTCACCTGAAATGAATTTCTTAATACTGTCATCTGTTCTCGTGATAAGGTTGCCGTCCGCGACGGCTTTTGATAATGCTTCGTAAACGGCCGAATCGCTCTTTTTCCCGGTGAGGTCAATGTCCGGTTTCGCGGTTTGCGGATACGGCTGTGTCCATATATACCAGCCGGGGCGCGCGGGTATCATTTTTGCGTCGTGGCTGATTTCGTCAATGAGTTTGGCGATATCATCGGGGATTTTTGCCATTGATATTGCGCGGATGCCGGAACCGGAAAATAATGCCATATCAAACCTGAACGCGGGACGGCCAAGAACGCCATTATCCCGCGATGATTTTGGCGGATTTAAAAAACTCGGGGATGACGCCAGCTTACCAAAGATTTCGCCGCCCATATTGCGCGGTTCCGCGTAATCAAGCAAGTAGCCGGAACTGTTCCATCGCGCCCGCTCAACCGTACCGTTGGGAAATATTCGGAACGCCTCAAAGGCCTGCTCCCCGGAGTTCAGGCGCATAATGGTAATCTGCGCGAACTCAGCTATGCCGGCTTTTTCTTCCGATTTGTTTTCGCCGGCCTCATTCGGTTTATTTTCGCCGGCTTGGCCAGCCGTTTTGGCAACTATGTTTTGATCAATATCATTAATATCGTTTTTGTTTTTATTAAAAATGCCAACATACATCGCGCCCGCGATTAAAAGAACT